>JAPLIF010000118.1:0-2246 GCA_026389255.1 Cyanobacteriota bacterium | reverse complement strand
CCGCTCGGTCACAGCCACATCGTCCTCAATCCGAATCCCAATCCCCTTCCAACGCTCCTCAATGGCCGGCTGGCCCTCGGGCACCGGCAAGCGGTCGCTCACATAAAGCCCCGGCTCCACCGTCAGCACCATGCCGGGCTCCAGGGTCATGGGGTGTTCGCCCAAGCGGTAGGCGCCTACATCGTGCACATCCAGGCCCAGCCAGTGGCCGGTGCGGTGCATGTAGAGGTGGCGGTAGGCGCCCTGTTCGATTAAGCCATCGCGCTCGCCCTGCAGGAGCCCCAGCTCCACCAATCCATCCACCAAGACGCCGACGGCGGTGCCATGGACCCCTTCGGCGGTGGCACCGGGGCCTACCGCATTCACCGCAGCCTCCTGGGCGGCGAGCACCAGTTCATAGAGGGCCCGCTGCTCGCCGCTGAAGCGGCCGTTGATCGGGAAGGTGCGGGTGATGTCTCCGTTGTAGTAGTCGTTGACCGAACAGCCGGCGTCGATCAGCAGCAGATCGCCATCTTTGAGTTCGCTGTTGTTGGCGGTGTAATGCAACACGCAGGCGTTATCGCCTCCGGCCACGATCGTGCCGTAGGCCGGGCCCCGGGCGCCCTGCTCGAGAAAATGCTGCTCGATCACCGCCTGCACCTGGCGCTCATTGAGGCCGGGCCGGGCCACCTGGCGGGCCACCTCATGGGCCTCGGCCGAGATACGCGCCGCCAGCCGCAGCTGCTCCAGTTCTTCGGGGCTCTTGCGCAGACGTAATTCGTGCAGCAGCGGGCAGGGGGCCACCAACCCCAGGGCCGCGCCGCCGCTGCGGGGGGCCCGATCCAGCTGCTGGGCCCAGGCTTTCAACACCAAGGGCTCCACCTTGGGATGGCGTCCCACCCGAAAGGCAATCCCTTCGGCACCCTCCAGGTAGCCGGCCAGCTTTTCGGCTAATTCATCAATGGGATTGGCTAGATCGGCGCCGAAGTGCTCGACGGCCCCTTCGCAGCCCCAGCGGAAGCCGTTCCACACCTCGGCGCTGGGTTCCTTGGGCGCCACGAACAACACAAACGGATTTTCAGGTTTGTGGGGCAAGAACAACGCCACGGCGCCGGGTTCATCGAAGCCGGTCAAATACCAGAAATCACTGTTCTGGCGGAAGGCGTGCTCAACATCGGCGTGGTGGGTCACCAGCGGCGCCGCTGGAATCACCGCCGCCGCCCCCCCCAGGCGATGCATGAAGATGTCGCGGCGATCGCGCAAGACGGCCTGGTCGATCAAGGGGCTGGGGGGCGGCTGGATTCGGCCCATCCTGCCGGTCGCCCTGGGGGGGCCGGGGTCCTGTGGCCCGGAGCCCGGGGGGCCAGAGCCCAGGGGGCCAGAGCCACGGGGGCCGGGGCCCGGTTGGCCTTGAATCCGCCTGAGGGGGCCCAACCCCTGGGGGTTCTCCCCACCACCTGGCCAGGCCCCGAAACCTGCCCGCCGGGATTTAATGGGGCCAGGCCCCCCGTTGGCACCCCCCCCTGGCGATGACCTCAGCGCCCCTGCGCGATCGCCCGCCGCCAACGCCCGAGCGGGCCTGGTTGCTGCTGCGCCAATGGCGCCGCGACCTCGCCCTCAGCCCCCGCGAACGGGAGGCCCTGCGCCCCGAACTCGCCGCCCTCGACCGCCAGCTGCAGCGCCTGCAGCAGCGCACCCCCCGGGTGGCCGTGTTTGGTCGGGTGGTGGTGGGCAAATCCAGCCTGCTCAATGCCCTGCTCGGCGATGAGCTATTCGCCACCGATGTGGCCCACGGCTGCACCCGCCGCCAGGAGATGCGCCCCTGGTCCCAACCCATCGACGGCCTCAACGGCATTGACCTGGTCGACACCCCGGGCATTGATGAGATCGCCGCCGCGGCCCGCGAGCGGCTGGCGGCCCGGGTGGCCCTCGGCGCCGATCTGGTGCTGCTCGTCATCGACAGCGACCTGACCCGCGTTGAATTGGAGGCCCTCGATCCCCTATTGCGGGCCGGCAAACCGCTGCTGTTGGTGTTGAACCGCAGCGACGCCTGGCCCGCATCCGAGCTACCCGACCTGCTGGAGAGCATCCGCAGCCGCCTGCCTCCCGCCGCGCGCCACCTCGATCCCATCGCCGTGGCCGCCGCCCCCCGCCAGGCCCAACTGCTGGCCGATGGTCGCGTGCGCTCCAGCCCCCAACCGCCCCGCATCCAGACGCTGCGCCAGGCCCTGGTGTCGTTGCTGGAGCGCCATGGCGAGCTGCTGCTC
>JAPLIF010000008.1 GCA_026389255.1 Cyanobacteriota bacterium | reverse complement strand
GGGCCCCGAAGCAGCGGGCGGGGGGACGTCAGCTGCGCCCCCTGGAGGTGGGCTTCTCCGGGGTGGTGGGCCAGTTGCGCATCCTCGACAACATCCGGGCCCTCACCCCCCTTACCCTCACCAGTGATCGCACCGTGATCGATGTCTGGGGGGCCGCCTTCGATGGCCAGCTGGCCCTGGGGCGACGCCTGGGCCTCTCCGGCGAGCTCTACACCGGCCAGGGCCTGGGGGAATACATGTCCGGCATCCTGCAGACCTACAACCGCGGCTCCAACCAGGCCGTACCGACCTCCGGTGGCTGGGCCCAGTTGTACGTCTACCTCAGCGACAACTTGCGCCTCAATCTCGGCTACGGCATCGACCATGCCCAGGACGGCGGCGCCTTCAGCCTGTTGAGCAACGGCACCGCCTTCGCCAACCTCGTCTGGGACGTCAACCCCTGGTTGCAGCTGGGCCTGGAAGGGAACTACAAACTCACCACCTACGACACCTTTGGCGATAAGAACGCCTGGATCGTCATCTCCCAGGTCATGTTCAGGCTGTAAGGGCGTCCGGGTCAACCGCCTTCAAGGTCGGTGGCCATGGTGGGCCCGATCGGGATTGGGGGCCACCTGGCTGGCGGTATTGATCGCATCCTGGGCGAGGCGATCGACCCCTAGCCGGAAGATGGGCCGCCCCTCCTTGATCGTTTCCAGCACCTTGATCGTGCTGATGGTGGCGGGATCCACCTTGAGCGGATCGCGCTCCAGGATCACCAGGTCGGCGATTTTGCCAGGCTCGAGGGTGCCCTTGCCCTTTTCCTCGAAATACTGGTAGGCCGCCCAATCCGTTATCGCCTTGAGGGCCACGTAGGGGGACACCCGCTCGGCAGGCCCCAGCACGAAACCGCTGCGGGTGGTGCGCACCACGGCCGTCTGGGCCAGGCGCAGCATGTCGGGGGGCACCACGGGAGAGTCGTTGTGGTTGGTAAAGATCACCCCCTTGCCGTAGGCATAGCCCGTGGGGCTGATGCCCGCCGCCCGTGCTTCCCCGAAACTCTGGCGGTGCCAATCGCCCCAGAAGAAGGTGTGGGCCGTGAAGAAACTCGGCACGATGCCCAGGACCTGCATCTGGTCGACCTGGTCGTGGCGGGCCAGCTGGGCATGGATCGCCACGGGCCGCAGATCCTTGGCGCCGTAGGTAGCGCGGGCCTGCCGCACCGCCACCAGAAATTGGTCGAGGGCGGCATCGCCATTGGTGTGGGTGATGATCTGGATGTTGTTGCGGAAGCCGAAGGCCACCCAATCGCTCACCTCCTGCTGGTTCATCACGGCGTAGGCGCGGTAATCGGCTTTCTGGCCTGGAGGGGGTGAGTTGTAGGGCTCGCTCATGTAGGCGGTCTTGCCCTGGGGTGAGCCATCGCCGGTGAGCTTGATGCCGCCGATCTTGAGGTGGTTCTCGTAGAGGCCCACCTTGAGCCGCGCGGCCGTGCCGGCGCCATCGGCTGGCGGCGCCGCCGTCGGTGCGGCGCCGCTGGCAAATTCCCTACCGGCGTTCGACACCATCGAGGTGATCGGGGCGGGGGCCGCCGCCGCTCTGGGGGCCCGAGGATCGCTGCCGGGGGTGACGATCTCCACGCCCTTGGCCCGCTGATCGAGGCTGGCCAGGTCGCCCAGCACCCGGAAGAAGGGATAGCTCACCACATCGAGGATCAGCCGCCCCTGGCGGCCGGCCTCCCGCAGCATGGCCATATTGCCGGAGTTGCTGAGCCCATCCTGGGCGGTGGTGATGCCGTAGCTGGCCCACCATTTCTGCACCTGATCGAGGCGGCGCAGTTTCTCGGCCAGATCGGGCTGGGGAATCAGGGCCATGAAGGGCAGGCCTGCCGTTTCCTCCCGCACCCCATTGGGTTCGCCCGTGGCGGCATCGCGCTGGATGTGGCCGCCGGCCGGATCGGGCGTGGCCTTGCCGATCTTGGCCAGGGCCAGGGCGGGGCTATTGGCCACCGCGAGGTGGCCGGACGCATGCATCAACAGGATCGGCACCGTGGCACTCACCGCATCGAGGTCGGCGCGGGTGGGGTGGCGCTTCTCCTCCAACAGGCTGTCGTCGTAGCCCATGAAGAACTGCAGCTGGCCGGCCGGGGCGGGGTGGCTGGCCAGGTAGGCGCGCACCGTGGCCTGGATGTCGGCG
>JAPLIF010000308.1 GCA_026389255.1 Cyanobacteriota bacterium | reverse complement strand
TCTTTCGTCACCCCTTGGTCGTTGCCCAGTCGCTCCAGCACCGCAATCAGTACTCCCTCGACAAGGGTCTAGACCTTTGGAGGCGTTACAATCGCAAGCTATTGGACTATCAGGCAATGCTCGGCTTCCCTATCATTTCATTCGACTTACCAGACCCAGTCTTAAGGGAGAAACTCTTTTGGTTGCTCGGTTGCCTTGAGATTCCCGCAGCAACGCAAGACCTTCAGTTCTTCGATCCGGCACTACGGCATTACCAATTTCTTGGCGATGCTATATTGCCTCAATCCGTGTCAACATTGTATGATAAACTTACTAAACTTGCCAGCATTCACGAAACTGATACATAAATAAATACAATAAGAGATGTTCGTGTTAATACAGTGAATTTTCGAAAAAAATGTTTACCGCATATTTGGCTTGGAACCGTTTCTGCCCCCATTTCACCTGCAATGTAGGTTCTAAATGTACTTCGCTGGCAGCACCTCCCTCGCTCCTAGCCGCGGGAGCTGATCGTTAAAATTGCGTACTTCATCTCCATCTTCAACAAGGCTCAGTTCCTTTCAGCTGGAATGCAACTGCAGATTCGATCTTGGAACAGCTCCAACGCTTATACCCACTGATTTCCTAGCGTGACACTACGGCAGAGTACGACTAGGCGGCAAGCCAGGTCGGGGATTGGAAATCAAGATACTGATCGGCGCCACCATCACTCTATGCGACACAATTCCTCGCTATCGAAGGTCATTCATTAAGCCGACCTGAAGACTTTCTTGGTTCATATAGCATAGTATTCAGACGGTAGAGTCAGCAGCGCGTGACTGAATCACTTCGTTAAGAGCTTATTCGTGTATCACGGGCAACCCCCCCCCTAAAAAGTATTTAAACTAGGTCGCAATGTTGGTTACTTCATTATGTTAACTGAAATCCAGGCCCAATTCCGGCTTTAATCCACCGCCCATTCACCTCCTTCCAGTTCACCAGCGACCACCAGGCTTGAACATAGTCAGGCCGTCGGTTTTGATAGTTTAGGTAGTAGGCGTGTTCCCACACATCCAGCCCCAGCAGAGGCACACCCCGTTCGATGCCGGGGAGATCCATTAGTGGATTGTCCTGGTTGGCAGTGCTGGTGATGGCCAGGCTGCCGTCGGCTTTGCGGATCAGCCAGGCCCAGCCCGATCCGAACCGTGCCGTGGCCGCCTGGTTGAACTGGGCCTGCATGGCCTCCAGGGAGCCGAAGTTCTTGTTGATCGCCGTCAGAAGTTCAGGGGAGGGCGAGCCGCCTTGGCCCACGGGGGCTAACAGGGACCAGAACTGGCTGTGGTTCCAGTGGCCGCCGCCGTTGTTGCGCACCGCCATCGGGAAGCTGGAGATTTGCCCCTGCAGGGCATCGAGGCTCAGGTCCGCCAGGGCCGGGTGGGCGGCGATCTGTCCATTGAGGTTGGCCACGTAGGCGCCGTGGTGGCGGTCGTGGTGGACCGTCATCGTGGTGCCATCGATGGCAGGCTCCAGGGCCGTTGCGGCGTAGGGCAGGGGCGGCAGGCTGAACTCGGCCCAGGCCGGTAGGGCACTCCCCAGCAGCAGCCAGAGCGCCGTCAGGCCGGCCAACAATGGTCTCGCTAAAAATCGAAACAGCATGGCGGTGCATCAAGGTCTGCAAATTCTGGCTTGTCGCCGGCAACAGTGGCTGTGTTGGCTGTTGGCAGGTGACGAAACTCCGGCGCCGGTTTAGCCTTTAAGGGGCTTGGATCATTCAGTGAAGAAACTCGTTTATTGGCTCATGGGGGATCGGGCTGGCAGGGTGGTTGTGGGCACCTGGAATTGGCTCTGGGGCCTGCCCGTGGAATCGGGCGGCAAGGTGGCCGTGGCCGTGGCTGAAGAATCCCTGCTCTCCATGCAGGAGTCGGTGCAGAAGCTGGCCAAGGCGGTGGCCATGCAGGTGGGGGCCTACGAACGGGCCCAGTCCAAATATCAGCAAAAGATTGACGAGCTCAAAGCCTTTGAGCAACAGGCCCGCTTGGCCCAGCGGGCGGGCCAGGAGGATGGGGCCCGCCTGGCGATGGGCCGTGCCATTCAGATTGAAAAATTGCTGCCTTCCCTTGAGCAACAGGTCCAGCAGGCGGCCACTTTTGTGGGTTCATCCAAGGACAAACTCAACCGCGAGCGGATCAAGT
>JAPLIF010000059.1 GCA_026389255.1 Cyanobacteriota bacterium | reverse complement strand
GGAAATCCGGGCCGCTGAGGATCCGGAATTCGAAACCTTCTACACCAAGAACATCCTGCTCAACGAAGGTCTGCGCGCCTGGATGGCCCCCGCAGACCAGCCACACGAACAATTCGTCTTCCCTGAAGAGGTCCTGCCCCGCGGCAATGCTCTCTGATACTTGATCTCTCAATTTGTCATCATTCTGCTCCCCTCCCTGGGAGCTTTTTTATGGCTAGAATCAGCATGTTCTGTCAGCAGTGCCATGGAGATGGCTGCAGGCGATTCGTCGCCGTCGGCCATCTCCGAACATGTCGCCGGCTGGCTTCATCCCCACAGGAGGAGGTGTCCATGGCTCACAGTGATCTGACCCAGGGTCTGCTGATCGCGGAGAAAGCCGGCTGATTTACGGCTCCTTTTCCTGATCAAACGGTTCCGCGCCAGAGCGGACTCGGCGAGAGCCCCCGGAAGGTTTTACCTTGCGGGGGCATCGTTTTGGTGAGGTCCCTTCCTGGTTTGGGGAAGCCGACCGATCTCAGGGCCTGGGCATCGGACTGGCTGGCTTTGGCTGGGCGGGGGCCGGGGGCCGCACGGGTTGGGCAAGGTTGGCTTTCACCTGCTCAATGGCGGCCGGCAGAGTTGTCCCAATCGATCGGAAGCCGCCAGGATCACCGCTTAAGACGCGGCTGAGATCTTCGAGCCCCAGCAAAACGGGCTGGTTTTGGCCGGCAGGTGTCAGTTCGAGTAAGCGGCGGGCCGTTCCGGGTCGCCAGTCCGCCAATAACACCACGGCGCGGTAGCCCGCGGGCCATGGGTTGCCAGGCTGCTGGCTCTGGAGCTGGCCAAAGCGGGCCTGGGCCAGGGGCGGGCGGTTCTGGAGCGTGGCCAGCAGGGCCAGGCTCCAGAGGGCATCGGCATCGTTGGGATTCCGGCGCAGCCGCTGCTCGGCCCAGCCTTTGACGCGTTCCTGATACAGGAAGTGCCCATCGAGCTGGTGTTCGATGCCGATGCGGGAGATGACCTTGGCCAGACCGGCAGGTCCGGTTTCCATGCCCCGTGCCAGATGAATGAAGTCCTGGTCAAAGGTCTCCAGATGGCCCCCAGGGGCACCGGAGCGGCGCCGCCACAGCTCAATGTTGCGCTCCTGGTCCCAGGGCCATTGACCCACTTTTTCAAAACGACCGTCGCGGCGCACCCGCCGGCTCAGTTCTTGCAGGGGTTCCCGCTGGGTCCCCTGGTCGCCGCTGGCCAACAGGAACCATTCGGCCCGCTGCAGCACCAAAGCATGGTCCCGGCGTTGCAGACCCGCCCGGCGGCCCTCAATCTGACCGCCATGGCGGCGGCCGAAGGTGCTGACGTTTTGCTCATTGAGATCGGCATGGCCTGGCAGCACCACGAGGGTCGTGGGGGCCGTGCCCACCCCTTGCCGCAACCGCTGGATGGCCGACTCAAGCGAGGGCGGATCTTCCCTACGGATCTGGGCCGCGGCCGCCCCGGCGGTCGTCAGGCCGGCGCTGATCAAGCCGCTGGCCAGGGCGATGGCAGCGGTCCAGGACTGTCCTTGGCGTCCCTGGAGCCAGGTGCCGACAGCCCACCAGCCCCGGGCGATCACCATCATCAGCAAGGGCAGAACCGGGGTGATGTAGCGGCTGTCCTTGTTGGGGCTCAGGCTGGTGGCCAGCCAACCGGCCAGCAGAGAGCCGATCAACCAGCCCCACCCCTCCGGCAGGGACCCCAGGGGGTGGCGCAGCCACGGGCCCAGGTTCTGGCGGCGCTTCCAGGCCGTGACCAGGGTCACCCCCACGGCGGGCAGGGGCAACACCGGGCCCAGTTGGGGCGGCAACCGCTGGGCATACCAGAGCCAGGAGGCCAGGCTCAGCACCGGCGGGTCCTTTTCATTGGCGGCGGATTCGAACACGGCCCGATTGGTGCCCCCGAGGGTGGTGATCCAGTTGTGGTGCAACCAGGGAACAACCAAGCCCAACACCAACGCCAGGGCCACCAGCATCTGCAGCCGCCGCCCGCGTCTCCCCAGGGCCGTGATGGCAACCCAGGCACAGGGCAGGACCAGCATCAGCAAGGCGCTCTGTTTCACCAGCACCGCCATGGCCAGGGCCAGGGCCGCCACCAGGGCCTGGCCCCAGTGCCCTCCACGGTGCGGTGCTTGCCAGCGCCCCAGCAACCAGAGGGCCAGGGCACAGCTCGCCACCAGGGGCATGTCGAGGGTGAAATCCACCCTCAGGTGGGTGAGGGCGGGAGTCAGGGCCACCAGGGCGGCGCAGAGCAAGCCGAAACCTGGATTCAGCAACTGACGGCCCCAGCAGGCCACAACCAAGAGCAACAAGGCGTGCCAAAGGGCCAGGGCCCAGCTGGCTTCATCTGGACTGTCACCGGCGAGGGCGATCACGGTGCCGTTGACCAGGGAGGCCAGGGGCGGAATCTTGGGGGAAAGGTCCAGCAGGGCCGCCCAACCCTGCCAATGGCCTCCGGCCACCAGCCCCAGGGCCCGGCCATGGTCGACAGCGCTGTTGATGTAGTCGGCCTGATCCCAACTGGGCAGGCGGCGATCCAGAGCCAGCCAGAGGCGATCCCCGGCCGTGGCCAGCAGCCAAATCCCGGCCAGGCTGCCCCACCAAAGCCTGGGGGAAAAGGAAGGGTTGCCAGCCCGGACGCCAGGCCTTGGGGCTGAGAGGGGTGTCAGGGCGACCGCGGGCGGATCGGTTCAGTGTGCTTGGCGGGGGGGCGTGGCAGTGTGCTCGGAGTGGGCTTGGTTGGCACCATGGGTCCAGCCAAGCTCGGCTGAGTGTTCTTCGATACAGAACCGTGTGCTCCAGCGCTCCCGTTTCTGTTTCTGTCACAACAGCGACATAGGCCTTCCAAGGTGTCGGCAAAATGCTTGCGGCGCATTGCGCCCTGTCGTGTGAGGACCACCCCATGAAACTTTTCCAGCAGTTGTTGCTGGCCCCGGCGGCGATCGGCCTTCTGGCCCCGCTTGCTGTCCAGGCCGCCGACCTCAACATCAGTGGCGTTAATCAATACGCCAGCCAAGATCAAGTCACCAGCATTAATCAGTTTTCTGATGTGCGCCCCACCGATTGGGCCTATCAAGCTCTGTCCAATCTGGTCGAAAAATACGGCTGCGTTGCCGGCTACCCCAATGGCACCTACCGCGGTTCCAGGGCGATGACCCGCTACGAAGCGGCCGCCCTGCTGAACGCTTGCCTGGATCGGGTCACCGAGGTCACCGACGAGCTGAAGCGCCTGATGAAGGAGTTTGAGCAGGAGCTCGCCGTCCTCCGGGGTCGCGTCGATGGCCTGGAAGCCCGGGTCGGCGAACTTGAGGCCAGCCAGTTCTCCACCACCACCACGCTCAGAGGTGTGGCCACCTTTGTGCTGGGCGCCAACTCCTTTGGTGGTGATTACTGGAGCAACGAAG
>JAPLIF010000091.1 GCA_026389255.1 Cyanobacteriota bacterium | reverse complement strand
TGACGGAAAAGGATCCCCGTCTCACCAACCGTTTTGACTATGACGGTGACTACGGCACCGTCCTGAATCGCTTCCTGATGCAGGCCGCCATCGGCTATCCGCTCACCGTCCACGGCACAGGCGGCCAGACCCGGGCCTTCATCCACATCCGCGACTCGGTGCGCTGCGTCCAACTGGCCTTGGACAATCCACCAACAAGCAGCGAAAAGGTCAAGATCTTCAACCAGATGACCGAAAGCCATCGGGTCGCTGACCTGGCCGAGAAAGTCGCCGCCCTCACCGGTGCCGAAACCAACTACCAGGCCAATCCCCGCAAGGAAGCGATCGAAAACGATCTAATCGTGGACAACCGTTGCTTCCTGGAGTTGGGCCTCAAACCCACCACCCTCGACGATGGATTGCTGGCCGAGGTGGTGGATGTGGCTCGCCGCTGGGCAGACCGCTGCGATCGTTCGCGCATTCCATGCCTTTCCGCCTGGACGACGCGGCAGGCTGAGGCCATCGCCGCCCGCCCCTAAGCGAGGGCGTCCTGTGCGGATCGCCTTCTTCACGGAAACCTTCCTGCCCAAGGTCGACGGCATCGTCACCCGGCTGACCAAGACCCTGCAGCACCTGGTCGCCGCGGGCGATGAGGTGCTGATCTTTTGCCCCGAGGGCGCACCCGACTCCTACCTGGGGGCGAAGGTGGTGGGGGTGCCGGCCATGCCCCTGCCCCTCTACCCCGAATTGAAACTAGCCCTGCCCAGGCCGGCGGTCTCCGAAGCCCTGGAGCAGTTCCGCCCGGACCTGGTGCATGTGGTGAACCCAGCGGTGCTGGGGCTTGGGGGCATCTGGCTCGCCAAGATGGTGGCCAGCTACCACACCCACCTGCCCAAATACCTGGAGCATTACGGCATGGGCATGCTGGAGCCCCTGCTCTGGGAGCTGCTCAAGGCCGCCCACAATCAGGCCAGCCTCAACCTCTGCACCTCCACTGCGATGGTGACCGAATTGGCGGCTAAGGGCATCCAGCACACGGCCCTCTGGCAACGCGGCGTCGACACCGATTTATTCCGCCCTGAATTGCGCAACGACAGCATGCGCGCCCGGCTGCATGGCCCCTATGACGACACCGGCCATCTGCTGCTGTACATCGGCCGCCTCTCGGCCGAGAAACAGATTGAACGCATCCGCCCCGTGCTGGAGGCCCTACCCCACACCCGCCTTGCCCTGGTGGGCGACGGACCCCACCGGCAGCAACTGGAGCGTTGTTTCGAAGGCACCCCCACCACGTTTGTGGGCTATCTGGCGGGGGAGGAACTGGCCTCGGCCTATGCCTGCGGCGATGCCTTTCTGTTTCCTTCCTCCACCGAAACCCTGGGACTGGTGTTGCTGGAGGCCATGGCGGCCGGCTGTCCCGTGGTGGGGGCTGACCGGGGCGGCATCCCCGACATCGTCAGCGATGGGGAAAACGGCTGCCTTTACGATCCCGACCAGCCCCACAGCCTCACGGCTGCCGTAAAGCGCCTGCTGGGCGAAGCCCAAACCCGGGCCTCCCTACGGCAGGCGGCCCGTCAGGAGGCGGAACGATGGGGCTGGGCCGGCGCCACGGAGCAACTGCGCGGCTACTACCGGAAGGTCCTGAACCAGACAAGGGTGCCCCAGGCCACCTGAACGGTGGCTCATTGGTTCCCCTGGGCAGCCGAGAGGGCCGCTCCCCGGAACCAGGTGGTCATCAAGGCTCGCACCATGGGGGCCGCGATGGTGCCGCCGAAGCCACCGCTGTTTTCGCCGAAGGCGACGATCACCAGGGTGGGCTGGTCGGCGGGGGCATAGCCCCCGAACCAGACATGGTCCGGGCGGGGGGGATCCTCACCGGTTCCCGTCTTGCCGGCCACGGGGGGCAGGCTGGGATCGTTGAGCACTTTGCCGGTGCCCTCGGTGACCACTTGCCGCAGGCCCTGGCGCAACACCTGCAGCGTCTGGGGCTTGAGCCCCAGCCAGACCCGGGGCAACGGACGCACCACCACGTGGGGAGTCACCAGCCAACCGCCGTTGGCCACCGCCGAATAGAGACGGGCCATCTGCAAAGGAGTAACGGTGACGGCGCCCTGGCCGATCGACGAGGTGATGGTGTCCACCGACGACCAGGGCTCCTTGAGCACCTTGCGTTTCCAGGTGGGATCCCCCAGCAGGCCCGAGCTTTCCTCGTCCCGCAACTCGACTCCGGTGTAAGAGCCGTAGCCCAGGCGGCGGGCGGTCTTGAACAACTCGGTGGGGCCCAACGCAAGCCCTAGCTGGTAGTAGAAGCTGTTGCTGCTGACCGCCAGGGCGAAGGGGAAGCCGATCGAGCCATAGGCAGCGTGGTCGGCGTAGCACTGGCCGTCATAACAAAACGAGGAGGTGGTGGGCAGGGTGGAACCGGCCTGGAACTTACCCGACTCCAGGCCGGCGATGGTGGTGACGATCTTGAAGGTGCTGGCCGGTGGGAACCCCTGCAGGGTGCGGTTGAGCATGGGGGCCTCGGGCCGGTTCAGTTGGTTCCACTGGGCGGTGGTGGGACCATCGGAAAAAATATTGGGATCGAATTGGGGGCGACTGGCCATGGCCAGCACCGCCCCGGTCTGGGGATCCATGGCGATGATGGCCCCTTTGCTGACGGTGTCCAAGGCCCGCTCGGCGGCCTGCTGCAGGTCCAGATCGATGGTGAGCCGCAGGTCTTTACCGGCCCGGGCCGGTTTGTCCCCCAGGACGCGCTGCACCTGGCCGGCGGCATTGACCTCCAACTGCTGGCCGCCCCACTCGCCGCGCAGATGCTTTTCGTAGACCATCTCCAGACCCGTGCGGCCGATGCGATCACTGAGCCGATACCCCTTGGGTTCGAGCCGCTTGTATTCCTCTTCGGTGATGTTGCTGGTGTATCCCATCAGGTGGGAAGCCAGGGGGCCATTGGGGTAGGTGCGGTGCACCTCAATGGCCACCTCGCCACCCGGCAGCGATTCGGCCCGTTCGCGAAAGCGCAGCACCTGAACCGGCGTCAGGGGACCGGCTAGGCGGATGCGGAAGCCCTCGCTGCGGGCGCCCTGCTGGCGGCGGCTCTCCAGATCGGCGGCGCGGAGCGTCAGCAATTCCGCCAGCTGGTCGCGCAGGGCGGGCCAACCGCCTTTTTTGAGCAACCGCGGCTGCAGGTAGAGGTTGTAGGTGAGGCGATTGGTGGCCAGCACCCGCCCCTGGCGATCCAGCAGGCGCCCCCGCACCGGATCGCGTGGAATCAGGCGAATGCGGTTGTCATCGGCCATCGCCTTGAATTCGGCGCCATGCAGTAGCTGCAACCAGGCCAGGCGACCCAAAATGGCGACACAGCAACCCAGCACCAAGGTCAACAGGACCCCAGGCTGGCGGCCCACCCCCGTCTGGCGAGAGCTGCCCGGGGCCCCTGCGGCCATCAGCGCAGACCCTCCCCGCCATAGCTGATCGGGCCGGTAGCGGGGGCCGGTGGGGCCGCCACTAAGCGCCGCTCCAGCTCAGCCAACCGGGAACCGATGCGAACCAGGGTGACCTGAAGTTCGGCCGAATCCTCCTGGGGCGGAGTGATGGGCTGGTCGACTGCTGGGGCGGCGGGTTGGGCGGTTTGGAAGGGGACATCGCGCACTTCCACCTTGACCACCGGATTGCCCAGGCCCGGCTGCAGATTGTCCAAGCCGGCCCGCACCTGGGTGGCGGCCGGTTCGCCTTCTTCCCGCAGGGTGCCGAGGGGATCGGAGCTGGAACCATCGAAGGCGGCCATCACCTCCCGAGGCCCCCCCTTACGCACCCGTTCAACCATGGCCAGGCCCACGGGCAACACGTCCTGCATGAGGGTGAGGCGCAAGGCATCAAGGGGATCGGCGGCCATCGGCGTACGTCCAACTCCAGAATGCATTCAGTCTGGCGCGGCAGGCCCCAAAAGGCCGGGATCAGGGACTCGGCCGCTGCACGGCCGGGGCCACCAGAATCTTGCGACAGAAGTTTTGGCTGCCCAGCCACCAGCCGGCACTACCGGCCAGCACCAGGGCCAGGGAAAGGGGCAACAGGGCCTGGCGAGTGGTGTCGAGGGCCAGCCATTCACCCCAGCCCCGCAGGAAGCGATCGCGGTCAAAACGGCGCCGCTCCCGCAGGCTGAGCTTCTGGCGGCGCTGCAGGGCCCGCTCGACCCAGCGTTCAAAGGCCTTCTTTTTGGTGATGGCCATCTTGCGCTCGACTTCGAGCAGCTGGCCGGGGGTGAGCTCGGGATTGAAGGTGGTGATCAACTCCAGGCTCTTGACGAACATCTCAACGGCGCCCTCATGGACAGCCCGGTCCGCCGGTTCGAGGCTGTCCCAGTCGAGTTCGGGGTAGAAGCGCAGGCGGTTGGCCCGCGATCTGCTCTTCGGGCAACTGGCCCGGCTCCCGCAGCCAGCGGTCCGTATTGGCGTCGAAGCGGCGCCAATAAAGGAAGGGGTTGAGGTAGACGGTCTTGCCGCCAATGAAAATGGTGTCTTGCTGAAGGCGGCGCTGCAGCTGGGGATCCGGCTCGGCGGCAACGGCTTGGGTCACGGCGGCCAGGGGGTGATACAGGGACGCCGATCGTATCGGCCGTAGGCCTGGGCGGCCAGGGTTACTCCCACTCGATTGTGCCAGGGGGCTTGCTGGTGATGTCCAGCACGACCCGGTTGACGTCCTTGACCTCGTTGGTGATCCGGGTCGAGATCTTCTCCAGCACCTCGTACGGCAGTCGGCTCCAGTCAGCCGTCATCGCGTCCTCCGAGGAGACCGGTCGGAGCACGATCGGGTGGCCGTAGGTCCGACCGTCCCCCTGTACGCCAACCGACCGCACGTCGGCCAGCAGCACGACCGGGAACTGCCAGATCGCCCCGTCCAGACCTGCAGCCGTGGTCTCCTCACGGACGATCGCGTCGGCATCCCGAAGAATTTCCAGACGCTCGAAGTCGATCGCACCCACGATCCTGATCGCCAGCCCGGGACCGGGGAACGGGTGCCGGCCGACGATGCCTTCGGGCAGGCCGAGCTGGCGGCCGACCTCGCGGACCTCGTCCTTGAACAGCGTGCGCAGCTGCTCGATCAGGCTGAACTCGAGATCCTCGGGCAGCCCGCCGACGTTGTGGTGCGACTTGATGTTGGCGGCACCCTCGCCACCGCCGGACTCGACCACGTCGGGGTAGAGGGTTCCCTGGACCAGGAACTTGACCGGCGTACCGGGGGTCGCCAGCACCTCGCGCTCGGCAGCCT
>JAPLIF010000312.1 GCA_026389255.1 Cyanobacteriota bacterium | reverse complement strand
CGCACCTGGCGGTGTGGTTTGACCGCCAAAGGCTTTGAAAACCACACCAAATCTTGCCCGAATCGAGCCATGGGCCCTAGGGAGATTTGCCGATCCTGCGCGAAGCAGCTCTCAGGAAGTGCGAAGGAATTGAGCATGGTTGTTGTTGCTTGACAAAATGCGCCTCGCCCTGGGGTGTTCGGTTTCGGGAGAATGTGTTGTAGATGTCACAACGACTTGCGCCTTCCGTTTCATCTGCGATGATCGGAAAGTCAGTTGCAGGCTTCCATCTGAATGGCTACCGCTGTTCCTCTTTCCAAGAAATTTCTTGCTGAATTATTCGGCACCTTCTGGCTTGTGCTGGGGGGGTGTGGCAGTGCGGTCTTGGCCGCCAACTTCCCCTACGACAACGCCGCCGCCAACCCCTTGGGTCTGGGTTTCCTCGGTGTGGCCCTGGCCTTTGGTCTGACCGTGCTGACCATGGCCTATGCCATTGGTCACATCTCAGGCTGTCACATCAATCCCGCCGTTAGTTTCGGCCTCTGGGCAAGTGGCAAGTTTCCTGGTTCTAACTTGCTGGCCTATGTGGTGGCCCAGGTCCTGGGCGCCATCATTGCCGGTGGTGTGATCGTCGCCGTAGCCAGTGGCCGTGAAGGCTTCAGTGGCTTTTCCGGTGGCAATCCCCTGGCTACCAATGGTTGGGGAGCCCATTCCCCTGGTGGCTATGGCTTCTGGGCAGCGTTGCTCATTGAAGTGATCCTGACGTTTTTCTTCCTGCTCGTCATTCTGGGCGCCACCGACCGTCTCGCACCCACCGGGTTCGCTGGGGTGCCCATCGGCCTAGCCCTGACCCTGATCCACCTGATCAGCATTCCGGTCACCAACACCTCGGTCAACCCCGCCCGTAGCACTGGCGTTGCCCTCTGGATGGGTGGCGAAGCGGTTGGTCAGCTCTGGCTGTTCTGGTTCGCCCCAATCCTGGGCGCCCTGCTGGCCGGTTGGTTCTACGCCAGTTTCCTGGACTCCGACGCCGCTGGTTGATTCCCTTTCCATGGGGGAATCCCCTGGTAACAATCGTAAAACGGGGGGCCCAGCCCCCCTTTTTTGTGTCTGATTGAGAGGTGTTGCTTGGGCAGCTCAGCAGACGCATCTGGACCCAGGTCAGCAGTCAAGGCCGGGGCTGGGCTGGGTCAGGCCATTTCGGCGAGTTGCTGGAGCTGGGACAGCAACTGGTCCACCTCGTTGGCCCTGGTTACTAGATGGTTGCAGGCCCTCAGGCAGGCGGGGGTCTCCAAGCTGCGCAGCCAGAATCCCTTCTGGCCCAGGGCGCTCACGGTGGAGCGGGGGCTGGTTGCCATGGTGCCGCCCCGCCCGGTGAAGCTCACCAGCCCGGCGGTCGGCGGCACTTGAAGCAGGGGTTGCCAGTGGGGACTGGCCTGGAGACCTTGCCAAAGTTGCTGGCTGCGCTCCTGGATCAGGGTTAGCCGATCTTGCGCCGAACCCTGTTCTTCCAGGAGCTGCAGCGAGCATTGCAGTCCGGCGAAGAGGGGCACACAGGAGGTGGCCACCTCAAATCGACGGGCATCGCCGTGGACCCCACTGCCGGCCTGGGATTCATGGCTGAGGCTGCGCCAGCCGATCAGGGTGGGACGCCCTTCGGCCAGCAGTCCCTCGGAGACGGCCACCACTCCGAGTCCCTCCGGCCCGCAACACCATTTATGACCTGTGCAGGCATAGATGTCAGCCGCATCAGCCGCACCATCCATGGGCACACTGCCGAAGGATTGGGCCGCATCCACCAGCAGCCAGGGTCGGGGCTGGCGGGATTCCAACAGCGTCGCCACCTCCCGAATCGGCATCACCTGGCCGGTGTTCCAGAGCAGGTGGGAGAGCACAACCAGTCGGGTCTGGGGGGTGAGCGCCGCATCGAGCCGTTCCAAAACGGCTGCCCTGGTCCCTGCCGAATCACCCAGGAGATCCTGGACGGGCAAGGTGGCCAGCGCCATGCCATGGCGATGGGCCAGTTCACGGCAGGCGGCCACGACGCCCGGATGCTCGGCATCGCTGATCAGCAACTGGTCGTTCTGGTGCCAGGGCAATCCCCAGAGGGGCAGAACGCAGCCGGAACTGACGTTTTCGGTGAAGGCCAGTCGTCGTGATGGCACTCCGAGCCATGGGGCGAGACGCTGGCGCAGCTCCGTGATGGTGCGTTCGACGTAGGGAAAGACCGCCTCACTGAAGGGTCCCAGCTCCTGGATGGTGGCCCAGGATTGTTGGATCGCCACCAAGGAGGGAGTGGGCAGGGGACCCTGGCCCCCGTAGTTGAAATACGTCTTGTTGGCCAGGGCCGGCATCTGGCTGCGCAGTTGCTCAGGCCCCGGCGAGGCGGTGGAGGAGGGCAAAGGCCGTGGTCCTCAGAGCACCTGGCCGACGGCCACGGCGGCGATGGCCGAAAAAACGGTGATGCACAGGGCCGCCATGGGGCTTTGACCCTGGGCGACCGCCAGGCTGGTGACCACCCCCGCACCCAGGCAGGCCACCGCCAGTTGGGGCACCAGGGCGGAGCGGCTTTCGGGTCCGGGGGTTGGGGTCACGGTAAGGGCGGTGCAGTGGCCAGACCCTACGGGGGGTGACCACTGGCCGCTTGCCAGGGACCTGGTGTTGT
>JAPLIF010000231.1 GCA_026389255.1 Cyanobacteriota bacterium | reverse complement strand
CCACCCAGGGGAGCAGCCGGTTCCAGCCCCCTTGCCCCTGGTTGCGCCAGGGATTCCTCAGTTGGTCACGCCAGCGGGCCAAGGGCCAATCCAGGGCGACTTCGTCAACGTCATCCTCCCCTTCGTCGTTGTCTTCTTCTTCACCCCGATCCAGGGGCGCCGCCCCCCCCCAGCTGAAGCGGGAGCGCCAGGAATCGTCCTTGACCGCGGCGGGATCCGTTGCTGAAGCAGAACCGCCGGGGGTCTCGCTGGGGCGGCCGCTGACGGCTGGTGTCCCAGGGGTTCCGAAGGGGGCGTTGAGGGTGGCCTGGGCCCAGGCCGTAAACCCCGAGAAATCCCCCTTGGTCGGCGACTCCAGCCACTCCGGTGGCGAGACCGGGGCCGGCGCGACGGGGGCCGTGAAGGATCGACCCTGACGACGGTCCTCCCGCTCTACCCAGGTCCGCACATCGCGATCGTTGAAGTACGCCTCCAGATCGGCTTCCGCCTCAAGGTCCCGGTAGCCCGGCAGCACATCCCGAGCCAGCCATTCCCGGCACCAGGCGCAGAGTTGGCCTAGGGGGTCGTCGTGGCTCTGGCGTTCGGCCCAGGCTTTCAAGTCCGGCGAGGCTCCCGCCTCGAAGCAGGTTCGGGCTGCCCCCACATCTCCCAAAAGAAGGTGCAGATTGGCCAGGATGGTCGGGTGTTGGGCCGGGTCGGCAGCCAACAAGCGTTGCCGGGCCTCCGCGATGCGATCCGGCTTGCGCTGGGCGAACCCTGAGGCCGTCAGGGCGGTGGTGGCCAGCAGGTCAGCGGCGGCAGATCCCTGCCCTGACCAGCGGTTGAAGAGGTCCAGTTGTTCTTGTAGCGTCAAAAAACAACGGATCTGGCGGAAGAACGCCTCGAATTGCGTCAGATCGAAGTTCGGGTCGGATTCGCCTTCGAGCCCGCCGCGGCGCTGGACCAGTTCCTCAAGGAGCGCCAAACCTGCTTGCCTTTCCTTGACAGCGCTGGCGTCGCGGCTGAGCAGATCGAGAACCCGGTAGGGGGTCATCTGTTCAAGGGCCTGGCGCATGGTCTCCCGTAATTCCGGCCTTTGCCCCATGCGTTGCAGCAACAGCAATCCGTCCTCCAGGGTCTGGGCGGCACTTTGGTAATGGCGTCGATCCTCAAGATCCCTGGCTGCGGCCAAACAAGCCTGGCCGGCGAGTTGGGTTAGGTCGGCCTCGCGACCACTGCCCAGGGCGGGGGCCTGGGGGGGCTGGAGGTTGCGGCGGGCCAGGTTGAAGCATTCCAGCGGTTGACCGGCCTCCAGCAACAGCAGCAGGCCAGCCACCTCCTTGGAGGAGGGCAGTTCAAGGGCGGCCATCATGGGCTCCCCAGCCGTGCCCAGGGCCGTGAGGGCGGCTTCGTAGGCGGGGCGGCGGTTGCCGTCGCTGAGCATTTCGGCACTGGAACGCAGCAGGTCCGCTCGGGCCTGAAGCGTTTCCTCGGTGTAGGCCTGGGCCGGAGGGCGATCGAGCCGCAGCTGAAGGGTGCGCAGCACCGTCTGGGCGTCAGCCGCCGGGCTGACACCGAGCAGACGGAAATGGTCAATGGGCAGATCCAACCCAGAGGGTGCCGGAGCCGCGACTGTAGTCAGTGGCAGCGGTTTTGACCGTTGCCGCAGGACGGACCCCGTACAGTCGCCCGCAGCGATGCCCTAGTGCGACTGTCATGAGCCAGGAACTCACTGCTGCCCTGCCTCCCGAACCCACCATGGCCGCTCCGGTGGTTCCAGCTCCGGCGCCGCCCCACGAGGCCGGGTTCCATGCCGAGCGGGCCGAACGTCTGGTGTCGTTCCAACCGGCAATCGTGGGCCGCGATGAGGGCCTGATGCTTTATCGCGACATGACCCTGGGTCGGCGCTTCGAGGATAAATGTGCCGAAATGTATTACCGCGGCAAGATGTTTGGCTTTGTCCACCTCTACAACGGTCAGGAAGCCGTTTCTACCGGCGTGATTCGCGCCATGCGATTGCAACATGACTGGTTCTGCAGCACCTATCGCGACCACGTTCATGCCCTCAGTTGTGGGGTGCCGGCCCGGGAGGTGATGAGTGAGTTGTTTGGCAAGGTCACTGGCTGCAGCAAGGGCCGCGGCGGCTCCATGCATCTGTTTTCTCGCGAACACCATCTGCTCGGCGGTTATGCCTTCATCGGCGAGGGCATTCCCGTGGCGATGGGGGCCGCTTTTGCCAGTCGTTACCGCCGAGATGCCCTAGGTCAGGCAGATAGTGATTCGGTGACGGCGGCTTTCTTCGGAGATGGCACTTGCAATGTGGGTCAGTTCTATGAATGCCTAAACATGGCGGCGCTTTGGAAATTGCCGATTCTTTTTGTGGTTGAGAATAATAGTTGGGGTATTGGTATGGACCACAATCGGGCCACAAGTCATACGGAAATCTGGCGGAAAGCCGATGCTTTCGGTATGGTCGGCGAAGAAGTCGATGGGATGGATGTGCTGGCCGTTCGCGGCGCTGCCCAGCGCGCCATCGCCAGAGCACGCGCTGGCGATGGCCCCACCCTGCTCGAATGTCTGACGTATCGCTTCCGAGGCCATTCCCTGGCCGATCCCGATGAACTGCGCTCCCCAACCGAAAAGGAATTCTGGACAAAGCGTGATCCAATCAAGGCTTTGGCAGCCCATCTCCTGACTGAGGGCAAAGCCACCGAAGCGGAGTTGCGTCAAATCGAGCTTGAGGTCGATGCCGAGGTCGATGATTGTGTCACCTTCGCCTTGGCTGCGCCTGAACCTGACCTCAGCGAGCTCACCCGTTACATCTGGGCCGAAGATTGATTTGAGTTTAGATCGCTACAGGTATTTTGCGGGTCATGTGCCTCAGTTTGCGTAGGGCTTTAAGTTCTACCTGGCGAATGCGCTCCCGGGAAACTTCAAGGTGGCGCCCAATGTCGGCGAGGGTATGGCGATTGTGACCATCCAATCCGAAGCGCAGGGAGAGTACCTCCCGTTCCTGTTCATTGAGGTGGCTGAGCCAGCGAGTCAGTTGTTCGTTGTCAATCCCCCGCTCCACCTGTTCGAGGGGACTTTCCACCCGGGAATCCGCAATCAGATCAACGAGACAACTATTGCCTTCGTCGGCTTTGATCGGGGCATCCAGGCTTGACGTGGTCAAGGCTTGCCGCAGCACCGAATCCAGCTCTTCAATGGGCATCTCGATCGCTTCTGCGATTTCCTGGCGACTGGGCATGGCTCCAAGTTTGTGGGCAAGATCCAGGCTGACCTTGCGGATCGTGGTCAGCCGTTCGCTCAGGTGAACAGGTAGACGAATCGTGCGGGATTGGCAGGCAATGGCCCGGGTCATGCTTTGTCGAATCCACCAAAACGCATAGGTGGAAAATTTATAACCGCGGCTTGGATCAAATTTTTCTACCGCACGCTCGAGGCCTAGGGAACCCTCTTGGATGAGATCCAGAAGTTCCAGGCCTTTGCTTTGATACTTCTTGGCGATGCTAACGACGAGCCGTAGATTAGCCTTGATCATGCGATCTTTGGCGCGGCGACCAACGCGAATTGTCTTTAATTCTAGAACTGAGTATTCATTGGATTTAGTTGCTATGAGTGCCATCATCTTCTGAACCTGATTTCCCAGTTCAATCTCCTCACTAGGTGTTAGCAGGGGCTCTCTGCCGATGGAGGCCAGGTACCAAGTAATTGAATCGCTGCTTCTCAGGCCTGATGCTTCGCGCCCTTTGGAGGGCGGCGCGGATGGCGAGGCGGTCATGGCGACTACTGATTGAGGTGCAACTATCGGTGCCAAGCCAGCAATTGATCCACTTTTTCATGATTATTTTAGGTTTGATCCAGAATAAATGCTGATTTCAGCACGTCTTCGGTTTTGGTTCATTCTCCTAAAGAAATTATGGAGGATTTTCTTTTGTTTTTCTTAGCTTTCGCCCCATCGGCGTCCCGGTTTCGTTGGCGATGGCCTGGTTGCTGGGCCAGGGACCAAGTTGTGCGCCACGGCCAGGGGCTCGGTGCCTGCGGGGCCAGGGTGTTGGCCCACCCGGCATCCCGCTAGGGCGTGATTCAGGGCCGCCGCCGCCAGCATCTCGGCGTCCAGGCCGCCTTGGCACAGGGACCGGGCCCCCATGCCCGCGGCATAGCCGGCGAGCACATCCCCCAATCCGGCCCGGGCGACAGCAGGGCAGGCCTCCAGGAGTTGCCATCGCCGCCCGTCGGCGGCAGCGATCACGCTGCGCGCCCCTTTCAAAAGCACGCTGGCTCCGCAAGTCTGGGCTGCGGCAAGGCTGGCCTCCAGGGCCGGAAGCTCCGCCAAATCGGGAAATAACCGGGCGAATTCACCCCGATGGGGGGTCAGCCAGGTGGGTCCGCTCCTGCGGCGAAGCCAGGCAAGGGCGCCATCGGCATGCTGGCCGTCCCGGTCGGCCAAGCGATTGAGGCCATCGGCGTCCAGGACCAGAAGCCCCTCAAAGGCGGCCAGTTGCTCCCAGGCTCTGGTGTCCATGGAGGGGGTGAAAGCGCTGTTTGGGTTTGGGCGTCCAATCCCTGGGCCCAGCAGAACGGCATCCAGGCGCTCCACCCCATCCAGTTCCAGCGCCGCCAGGTCCAGGCCCCCCATCTCGGTGGCCCCGATGCCTTGGCGAACCACCACATGGGGCAGCAGGGTCCAGAGGTCGGCGGCCATTTCGACGGCGATCGCCGCCTGCAGGCTGCCGCAGCCGCTGGCGGAGGCTCCGGCGAGGGCCAGGTGGGCCGCCCCCAGATAGCGACGGCTGCCGGCTATCACCAGCAATCGCCCCCGTTCGTATTTGGAGGCTGCGGGATCGGGCCCCTGCCAGTCGTTCCCCGGGGCCCCAGGCCCAGCGGCAAAACAGTCGGCATCGCCGGCCCCCAGGGCGAGGGCACAATCCGCCAGGCCGGTGAGCCCCTGGGGTGGTAGACCCAGATCGATTCGTTCCAGGCGACCGACATGGGCCAGGGCCGGATCCTGGATCAGCCCCTGTTTGATCAAGCCAAGGCAGAAGGTGATGGCGGCCGTCGCGGCCCCCTGGCCGAGACGCCTGCCCGTATCCGCGCACAGGCCGGTTGGGCAATCGATGGAGACCAGGGCCCCGGGGCGCTGTCTCTGCCGACCGTCTCCCCCGGCGGCCGGTGCTGGCCGATGCCGAAGATCGCATCCACCCAGAGATGGGGTTGGCAGGGATCGGGCGGGTCCGACAGTTCCGGCAGACCAAGCCAGCGCCCGTGGCGCCAATGGGCTGCTGTCAAAGGTCGCTGGGTTGGGTAAGGCCGCCAGAGCCGCACCGCCAGCCCCGCTAGGTGCAGTTCGCGAGCGACGACAAGACCATCACCGCCGTTGTGGCCCGGGCCCACTAGCACCACGATCCCACCAGCGGCCAGCCGCTGCCAGGCCGGTTGCTTCAGCACCTTCAATAGCCGCCGGCTGATGGCCAGGCCGGCCTTTTCCATCAGGGCTTCGACGGGCAGGCCACTGGCGAAGAGCGTTTTTTCCAGGTCCTGGAGCTGGGCGCCAGTCACCAGAAGGTGTTCGGCGTCCCGTGCTGGCCATGGGGCAGAGACCATCCCTTTCAACCACCCGGGGCTTGCGCCCATGATGGGGGTCTTACCCTTGTTTGTCTCCGTGTCGCCCCTTGCCCTAACCCCCGTCACTGAGGCTGGGGGTACCGTGCTGAGCCGACTGCGCACCTGGCCGGGCGACCATCAGGTGGCCATTGGCCTGTCTGGCGGGGTGGACAGCTCCTTAGCGGCGGCCCTGCTGGTGGCGGCCGGTTGGCAGGTCGAGGGTCTCACCCTCTGGTTGATGAGTGGTAAAGGGGCCTGCTGCGCCGAGGGTCTGGTGGATGCAACCGCCATCTGTGACCAGTTAGGCATCGTCCATCATGTGGTGGATGCCCGCGACACCTTCAGGGCCGAGATCGTCGACTTTCTGGTGGAGGGCTATCAGGCCGGTGTGACACCCCTGCCCTGTTCGCGCTGCAATCGCCAGGTCAAGTTTGGCCCGATGCTGGAGTGGGCCCTGCGCGAACGGGGCCTGCCCCGGTTGGCCACGGGCCATTACGCCCGCCTACGCCATGGACAGCAGAACGGCGAACGGCATCAGCTTTTGCGGGGTCTGGATCGTCACAAGGACCAGAGTTATTTCCTCTACGACTTGCCCCAGGACGTCCTGGCGCGCCTCGTGTTTCCCCTCGGCGAAATGGGTAAGCCCGAAACCCGCGCCGAAGCGGCAGCCCTTGGGTTGCGGACCGCTGAGAAACCGGAAAGCATGGATCTCTGTCTGGCCGACCACCATGGTTCGATGCGGGCTTTTCTGGATGCTTACCTGCCGCCACGGCAGGGTCAGATCGTTCTGGCCGACGGCACGGTGATCGGCGAGCATGATGGGATTGAGCATTTCACCATGGGTCAGCGCCGCGGTCTCGGGATCGCCTGGAGTGAACCCCTCCATGTCATCGGCTTGGAGGCCTCCACCAATCGGGTGGTGGTGGCTCCCCGGGCCCAGGCTTCTCGGCAGGGCTGTGGGGTCGGGGCCGTGAACTGGGTGTCCATCGATCCCCCCCAAGGGCCCCTGCGGGTGCAGGTTCAGTTGCGTTATCGCAGTGAACCCGTGGCTGCCCTACTGACGCCGGTGACCTGCCAGGAGTCCGATCGTCAGGCGGGACGACCCTACCGTTGCCGGCTCGATTTCGATGCGGATCAGTTTTCGATCACCCCGGGTCAGGCGGCTGTTTTTTACGAACAGGACCAACTGCTGGGTGGTGGTTTGATCCATCTTTAGGCTGCCTTCATTCGCCTCCCCATCGATACAAAACTGAAAGGCTGCTTTATTGGTGATGCCGATTCGATCCTGTGCCGTTATCTCGACGGATTATCTTGATAAAGATGTCTATCTCAATATCGAGCTTTTCTATGCCCTTGCTGGATATCGCGTTTTTGTCTGGTCGCCCTCCTCGGCGTCCACTTCCCAGCCTCCTGATCTGATTGTGATGTTGCGGGGCGACCCGGGCAAGATCTGGGTTGATTACAGCGGTCCGGTGCATGTCTATGACTATGTCAAGGAGCTGGAGATCGATTGGAGCGATCGCTTTCCCCACGCCAGTCGCCTGGAGCGCATCAGCTTGGAAGGGGGTGATGTCACCGGCTACCTGCCCGTGTTCCCGGAGATCTGGCGGCGATCCTTCTCCCGTAAGAATTCCCGCCCGGTCCATTTGTCCAATTACAAACCGATGCCGGCCGATGCCTTTCAAAAGGATTTGGTCTCCCTGATTGAGCAGGGGCGGGTTCGGGTGTTCGGCGGTCGGTGGCAGCGGATTGGCGTGCCTAGCCGATCTTTGAGCTATTGGCAGGCCAATCGGCTGATTGCCGCCTCCAGCTGTTGCTTCGGTCTGATGTATCCCTATCAGCGGGGGCGCTCCCTGTCCGGAAGGATGTGGCAGGCCCCCATCAATGGCTGTTTTGTGTTCAGCGAGGCCGGGACCAATCCCTATGGTCTGCCAGGTTTGATCGAGCTCGAGAGTTTTGGTCCCCAGGAAGCCGATCGCCATTTCTCCCTGGAAGAATGCCGTCGCCTTTCGGAGCAGGCCAGTGCTTTTTGGCGTAACCACACCACAGCCCTGGCCCGTCAGCTGGAGCTGCCCTTACCTCCCGAGTTGCCGGTGGCCTTGATCCAGGCCCAGCGCCGCACCCTGGTTCGCTGGCACCTGGAGTTCCTCTGGGATCAGATCCTTTCCAGCCTTCAAGCTGCCCTCCAGAAGCAGCGCCTCAGGCTGACGGGTACTCTCCGCCGCCTGAACCTCCATCCCCGTCAGATCGCCGCTGTCTGGCGTCGACCTCACCAATAGGGGTCGCTGACCAGATGGATGGCCAGGGTGGCGCCTGCCGCGCCTTCGACACAGGAGATACAGGCCCGAAGCGTTTCGCCATTGACGTCGATTTCGCAGGCTCCGCAACTGCCCCCAAGGCATCCGGTGGGAATCGGACAGCCGGCCTGTTGGGCGGCCTCCAGCCACGATGTTCCGATGGGGGCGCGACTGACGCGACCATTGGGCCATCGCAGGCAGAGAAGCGTCATGGATCCTGGCGCAGCAGGGGCTCCAGGTTGATTTCCCTGGCGAACTCATCCGACAGTCGGTCCAGCAGCTTGTCGCGCTGGTGTCGGTGGTGGGGGGCTTGGGGGTTGAGGGGAGCCAGGCCTCGCCGTTGCCGCAGCAGGTTGAGCCAGCGCCGTCGCCAGGGGCCATTTTCAAACACCCCGTGCAGATAGGTGCCGGCGACCATGCCGCCGTGGTCGCCCACCGGTTGCCACCAGCCCAGGCGGGGGTCCGTTGTCATGGGGCCTGGGGGCTGGCTGGCCGCATCGGTGCCATCCGTTTGGGGCTCAAGCTCAACAGTGGTGGTGCCATGGTGCAATTCGAAGCCTTCCAGGCTCAGGGGCGGGCCTGGTGGCCAGAGGGAGTCCACCTGCCGCTGGCGCAGTTCCTTGTTGCCAATGAACCGGGTGGATAGGGGCAACAGACCCAGCCCCGCGGCACGCCCCGGGCGCCGATCGCCTTCCAGTGCGCCTTCCAGCCCGTCAGGATCCTCGAGCCAGCGGCCCAGCATTTGCATCCCGCCGCAGAGGCCGAAGATCAGGCCCCCCGCTTGGCTGTAGGCGCCCAGGGCGGTGTCCAGACCCGCCCGGCGCAAGGCGGCCAGATCCCGCAGGGTTTGTTTGCTTCCCGGCACGATGACCGCATCAACAGGGCCAAGGGTCTGGCCCGCTTCGAGCCACTGCAATTGGACGGTGCCTTCGGCTTCGAGTGGATCGAGATCGGAAAAGTTGCTGAGGGAGGGAAGTTTCAGCACGGCAATTTTGATCTCTGCGTTGTTTTTCCTTCCCCGTCGCTCCAGCAGATCCAAGGAGTCTTCCGGAGGGAAGACATCGTCGAGCCAGGGCATCACCCCAAGCACCGGTAGGCCGGTATGGCGTTCTAGCCAATGGCGCCCTTCCTCAAACAATTCGCGGCGCCCACGAAAACGATTGATCAGTAGGCCGCGGATCAGGGGCCGTTCCACAGGCCGCAGTAGGGATAGGGTGCCGACGATCTGGGCGAACACGCCGCCCCGCTCGATGTCCGCCACCAGCAGACAGCGCGCTTGAAGGTACTGGGCTAGACGCAGGTTGGTGAGATCACGGGCTTGGAGATTGACTTCCACAGGGCTGCCGGCTCCCTCCAGCACCAGCCTGCCGCCCGGGTACTGGTTGTCGAGCTGGTCAAGTCCCTGCCGTATGGCCTGCCAACCGGGACGGAACCAATCGCGGTAGTAGTGCTCGGCGCGGGCGCTGCCGACCGAACGCCCCAGGTGGATGACTTCGCTGGTGCTGTCTCCCCGGGGTTTGAGCAGCACCGGATTCATGGTCGCTTCCGGCTCCAGGCCGGCGGCCCAGGCCTGGACCGCCTGGGAGTACGCCATCTCGCCGCCGTTGCAATCCACCCAGGCATTCAGGCTCATGTTTTGCCCCTTGAAGGGCACCGGCTGGTCGCCCCGCTGCAGCAGGTGGCGGCAGAGCGCTGTGGTCATTAAGGATTTTCCCGCGCCACTGCTGGTACCAAGCACCATCAGGGGCGAAGCTGCGGCTGACTTGGGACGGATCAAAGCCAAGCCCTAATGAACCCAACCATTAAAAGCGGGGCCGGTGACGTTGGAAATTTTCCTGGATGCGCTCGCGCAGGCTTGCCCTGCCGATTTCTCCTGGCGAAATCGCCAGAAGTTGCCGGCCCATCGGCGTCAGACGAACCCGTTCGGTGAGCCCCTGGCCGTCCACTTCGCGTCTCAGGATCCCAAGTCGGATCATCCAGTTGAAGTGGGCCTCGGCTCGCTCGGGTCCGAAGGGGGCGAACACCAGATCGGCCCAGTCGGCACGACCACAGAGTTCGTTGCTGGAGATCGGGGTCTCGGCCACTTCTGCATAGAAGGCCCTGCGGAACGGCAGGCAGCGCATCGATTGGCAGGCTCGATCCAAGGCGCGGCGATCGGGGGTGGCGGAAGGGCCAGGGGTCATGGGAAGACACTCCTGAGGAGCTGATTCAAGTCCTGCTGCTGTTGGGAATGGCCCTGGTTGCGATCGGGACTAGCGGAACGCCCACGGCTGGCCTTCAGCTCCAGATCGGACCAGCGGAACATCACCTGATCACCCCAATCACGCACACCCACGGGCCAAAGACCCGTGGCGTCCCGCAGCCACAGCTGGTTGCCCCTCGCGACAAAGGTGTAATTCCGTCCATCGTCGCTGGCCACCCTGTAGGCGATGCCGGTTCCGTCTTGGCGACTCTCCAGATCGCAGGCACCCCGGAACAGGGTTCGCCCCCTTTGTTCCAGTTGACATTGGCGACGGGATGGGACGTTGCCGGCCCAGCCATTGCCGTAGCCGCCGGAGGAGCCGAACAGCTGGCGTGTGATGGTGTTGCTGGGGTTGCGACGCTGGTTGCCGTCATCCCAGCAGCGTCGCTGGCGCAGATCACAGAGCTCGCCGCCACTGAGGCGAAACATCGGGACTGGCGGCCGCCCAGAAAGGGATCGCAACAGTTCGTCCTGCGCCTTGCGCCCATATTCGCGGCCGGTTTGGGCAACGGATGGTCCTTGATCGGTGTAACACGTGGCTTGAACCTTGTCACACACCACACCCGGCCGCGGCAATCCGTAGGCCTGAACCGGTGCCGTTGCCGTTGCCAGAGCAAGGAGGGGCAGGGCCAGCAGGATGGCAGGGGTGCCGCAGCGGCGGCCCATTTTGGCCGCAACCGACAGAGCAGGGCCCATCGGGCAGAGAAGCGATCTTGACGTTGACGCTAGCGACCGTCAAAGGCTTCCCCCAGGTCGGCTGTGGCAGGGTTTGGTCTGATTGCAAAACGGTGATGTTGGTTCTGGCTTCTGCTTCAAGGGCCCGTCGCCGCCTGCTGGAGCAGGCGGGAATTCCCCATCAGGTCCATATCAGTGGGGTGGATGAAGAGGCTTTCGGGCCCCTGTCCCCAACAGCCCTGGTGGAGCAGCTTGCGCTCGCCAAGGCCAGGGCCGTGGCCCAGTCGTTGCAGGCTGGGCTCAGCGACGCCCCCGGAGAGGGAGCGCCCCATGGGCCTGTTCTGGGTTGTGATTCAGTACTCGAATTTGAAGGAGAGGTGTTTGGCAAGCCCAGAGACTTCGACGAGGCCATCAGCCGATGGCGGCGCATGGCAGGCGGCTGGGGCCGCCTGCATACGGGCCACGCTTTGGTGGTCGGCGACGACAACAACCGATGCAGACAGGAGGTGGTGACCACCCTGGTTTGGTTTGCTGCCCTCAATCCCGATCAAATCGAGGCTTACGTCGCCACAGGGGAACCCCTCTCCTGTGCCGGTGGCTTTGCCCTTGAGGGGCGCGGCGGACTGGTGGTGGACCGTATCGAGGGGTGTTATAGCAATGTCATCGGACTTAGCCTGCCGTTACTGAGACGCTGGCTGGACATAAACCTGGCGTCATGCCAACAATAAAAAAGCCCCCACCAACGATGGGAGCTTGTTGTTGTGATCCGAATCGGACAGGTTTCAGTCCAGATCGGGCATGGCCAAGGTGGGTTCGGCCTGACGGTCGATGCCTTTTTCGAAGCCGGCTGCAGCAGCGCGGGCCCGCCCGGCGTGCCAGAGGTGGCCCACCAGGAAGAAGAAGGCAAGAACGAACTGGGTGGCCGAGAGCCACTGGCGGATATTGACGTAGTTCACCGAGTTGGGCTCGGTGATGATGCCTCCTACGGAATTGAGGGAGGCATTGGGCGCGTGGGTCATGTATTCGGCCGC
The DNA here is from genome assembly GCA_026389255.1 of Cyanobacteriota bacterium. Classification (GTDB taxonomy): domain Bacteria; phylum Cyanobacteriota; class Cyanobacteriia; order PCC-6307; family Cyanobiaceae; genus Cyanobium. Next base: position 128 of record JAPLIF010000231.1, on the reverse strand, counting down.
ACGACGCACTTGCCAGGGTTGAATGTCGTTCTGGAGCTTGTCCAGGCTCAGACCATTCGGCCCGCGCAAGGGTTCGAGCCAGGGGCCGCGGAAATCCCAGAAGCGCATCGTTTCACCACCGAAGATGA
>JAPLIF010000297.1 GCA_026389255.1 Cyanobacteriota bacterium | reverse complement strand
AAGGTGCCATTGAGCCTCTGCAGGGCCAGAACAAAGGTGACCAGGCTGGGCAGCACACCGGAATTGCGATTACCAAACAGCACCAGGCTGAGGCCGGCAATCCCCGCGATCATCAAGATCGGCAGAAAGGTGGTGAGAGGCGCTGTGATCGAAGCGACCCGGCTAGAGGCGCGTGAGTTGGCTTCGATCGCCATGGAACGGCTGCGCACATCCCGATCGGCTTCATCGAGATGACCACTCGTATGCAGTAGGCGCAGGCCCTGGATGTTTTCGGTGATGCGGGTGGAGACCTCCCGCATCAGCTCGGTGCCGAGAAATGAATAGTTGCGTAGAAGCGGCAGGATCTGTTGCTGCACCAGGGCAAGAATTCCCCCCATGATCAGGGCTGCAACCAGCAGCCAGGGGGAGAGGGTCAGCAGCACCACCAGATAGGTGAGACCCATCAGCACCGTCAACACCAAACTACTGACCACGTTGATCTCGGTCATCACCGCGCTGGGGCCGCTGCTGCCCACATAAAGCAGATCACCCACCCGATAGCGGCTGGAGCAGGAGAAGCTGAGGCTAAGGATGAGCGAGTGGATCATCGCCATCAGCCGCGAGGAGGTGCGGGCGCTGTAATAGCCCATGGCCAGCGAGCCCAGGTACATGGCCACGCTTTGCAGCAGCTTCGTCAGCACCGCCAGCCCCAGAAGCACCAGGAAGAACTCGTTACGGGGAAGGATGCTGAGCGCGCCCGAGAGCTGGGGCAGGCCGCCCAGAAAAGCCTTGCTACCCCAGTCGATCGTCTGGCCCGCCGGTTTGGAGAGCAGGTCCACGGCCAAGAACACCACCCCGAGGGTGGCCCCTTCAGCGACTGCCTGGAGCAGGTTGCAGAGCATGCTGAAGCTCAGCACCCTCCATTCCTTGCGGGCGGTCTGGCGGATCAGCCTCGATGCGGGCCGCGGATCCCGCAGGGGCTCCAGGCCATGGCGAACAAGACGGCGCAAAAGGTGGATCGGGTGGGCCAAGCAGTACGAGGCAGAGGTTTGGATTTCAATGACCCTGGGCTGTTATACAACGGGTTCGTGGGCCCCTTGAACCGTCGGTACCGGCCGAGGGGCCGTCCCCAGCTTTCCGTTGGGCGGAACTTTGGTTGCTTGCCCAACTAAGATTGATATCTGGTTGAATTGGACATCATTGGGGTTGGCTCCCCGCAAAATGCCGAGCCGTGAAGGAGCAACCCCTGGCGGCTCATGTGCACCCCTCACCAGTTCTTCTGCACCGCCCTACGCCCTAGTGGGCGCGGTCAGCTGGACCAGGCTCCTGCAGCCGTGGCAGGAGCCTTTCATGGGGTTCGATCTGGACGCCTACCTCAGTACCCACCCGCGTGACCTCGCTTCCCGATCTCAAGGCCCAGATCCTCAGCCTCAGCCGCGATTACGCACGGCAGGCCCATGCGTCCCATCGACCCGCCACAGACCCCGCCCGCACCCCCTGGCCGGAGGGCAGCCCAATCCCCTACGCCGGCAGGGTCTTCACAGAAGACGAAGTGGAAGCCGCAGTGTCGAGCACCCTCGATTTCTGGCTCACCCTGGGGAAGGAAGGGGAAACGTTCCAGCAGGAACTGGCCGCTTTCCTCGGGGTGCGCCACAGCCTGCTGGTGAATTCCGGCTCCTCGGCCAATCTGATCGCGATTTCAGCGCTCACCTCGCCCAAACTGCCGGAGGCGCGCCGGATCAAACCCGGCGATGAGGTGATCACAGTGGCGGCAGGGTTCCCCACCACGGTGGCGCCGATCGTGCAGGTGGGGGCGGTGCCGATGTTCATCGATGCCGATCCGATCACCGGCAATGCCCGCTGCGACCAGCTTGAGGCGGCCTACAGCCCGGGCAAAACCAAGGCCGTGATGATGGCCCACGCCCTTGGCAATCCCTTTGATCTGGCCGTCACGCTGGCCTTCTGCCGCAAATACGACCTGTGGCTGGTGGAAGACAACTGCGATGCCCTGGGCTGCAGCTATTCGATGCCGCGCCCGCTCGCTGAAAGCCTGGGCTTCAGCGAGAACAGCCCCGGGCTGGATGGGGGACCCGATCGGGTGATCCGCTGGACTGGCACCTGGGGCGACATCAGCACCCAGAGCTTCTATCCGCCCCATCACCTCACCATGGGCGAGGGGGGCGCGGTCAACATCGTCCGTGATAAGAAGCTCAAGGTGATCGCCGAAAGCTTCCGTGATTGGGGCCGCGACTGCTGGTGCCCTTCCGGTATCGATAACACCTGCAACAAGCGCTTTGGCTGGCAGCTCGGTGAACTGCCCGAGGGCTACGACCACAAGTACACCTACAGTCACCTCGGCTTCAACCTCAAACCACTCGATCCGCAGGCGGCGATCGGCCGGGTGCAGTTGCGGCGGCTGCCCGAGTTCATCGAGGCGCGCAAGCGCAATTGGGAAACCCTGCGCCACGGCCTGGCCGATCACGAGGATCTCCTCGAGTTCTCCCTTCCCACCCATGCCACGGGTTGGCATCCAGAAACCGGTTTCGCCTGGGATGACACCGGTTGCCAGGTGGACTGCTCCTGGTTTGGCTTCAAGATCGCTGTGCGTCCAGGTGGACCCTTCAGCCGCACGGCATTAGCCCAAGAACTGGATCGCCATCAAATCGGCAACCGCATGCTCTTTGGCGGCAATCTGTTGCGCCAGCCTGCCTTTGTGCAGCTCCGCCACGATCGGCCGGAGGCTTTCCGGGTGATTGGGGAGATGCCTGGGTCCGATGAGATTATGTTGAGCGCCCTGTTCCTGGGCACCTTCCCAGGGTTGACCCAGGCGATGCTTAAGCAGGAAATCAAGGTGATTGCCGATTTCGTCACGGTTTTAAAGCTATAATTCCCTATTATAATGTTAATGGCAGCCGGCATTCAATGATATTAAATTAGCGCGATGACTGCGACAAATTCAGACAACTCAACCATTCCATTTGATCCTGCCCGGATGCGACGCACCGTGCTTGAGATGGCCTATGCGGGCTCCACCGTCCACATCGCTTGCGCCTTTTCGATCATCGAGTTGCTAACCGTCCTATACCGCCGCCATCTCCGCTACCCCGGCAATGATCCGCATGCTGAGGGTCGCGACTATTTGGTGCTGAGCAAGGGCCATGGTGTGATGGCCCAATACGCCTGCATGCATGAACTAGGCTGGCTCGGGGATTCAGACATTCAGAATTATTTCAAAGACGGTACTGATCTCAAGGGTTTATCCGACTCGCGGGTTCATGGGCTTGAGGTTACATCGGGTTCCCTGGGCCATGGATTTTCAGTGGGCGTTGGCATCGCCCTTGGGCTGAAGCGAAAGGGAACGGATCA
>JAPLIF010000302.1 GCA_026389255.1 Cyanobacteriota bacterium | reverse complement strand
GGCAACAGCGCCGTCTAGTGCGCACCCGAGGCGTGGTGGTCGATGACATCGACGGCGTCATTGATGGCCTGGGCCACCTGCTCCGTCACGCGGGGATTGCCGCTGCAGATGGCCAAGGCCTCCAGCACCTCGGGACTGAGGCCCTGAAAGCGAAGCCGACGGGAAGAAGGGGCTAGGGGCGGTGACTCCAGGAGGGATGTCGGCTTGGCGGAACGCCCCTCATTCCTCCTCAGCCGCGCCCAAGGGGATGAGCTGGATTTGCTTGCGGCCCAGCTTGATTTCAAACTCATCGCCGGGTTTGAGGCCTAGCTGGGCGGTGTAGGCCTTGCCGACGAGCAGGTTGCCGTTGAACTGAATTTTGGTGGCAAAGCTCAGGCTGCGGCCAGGACGCCCATTGCCGCCACTGCCGCCGCCGTCACCAAGGCTGACCCCCTTGGCTTCCAGCAGGGCTTCATAGAAGGCGGTGAAGTTCAGGCGCTCGGTGCCGTCCTTTTTGGTGCTGACATAACCGGCGGAGCGAACCAGATCAGATTTCGAGACATCGCCGAGTTCCTTGACCTTGGCGAGCAGTTCAGATCCGGTGAGCATGGTGAATGGTGGAAGGTTTAAGAACATATGGTAACGAACCGCCTGGATTTGTCGATGGCTGGGTGGTGGCGGCCGAGCGCACGATCGAGGATGGGAGATTGACTGTGGATCATTACCAGGCCATCGAGCCAGCCCAGCGGTCCTGTTTGGCCAGCACAGCCACAGCCATGGGCTCACTTCACCCCAAGGGGATCGGCAACGCTGGAACGGCGGCGGCGGCAACGCTCCGAGCAGTAGCGCACTTCCTCCCAGACGTCCTTCCATTTCTTGCGCCATTGAAATGGACGCCCACAGACCGGGCAGACCTTGGTGGCGCGCTCTGGGTGATCGGCCATGGGGGATTCGCAGATGTAGCGACTCCAATCTCGCCGATCGACGATGCACGCAACGTCTCGCCGATCGACGATGCACGCAACGGTAGGTAATATCCATCCCACGTACCACTTGGCTAAGGGCTCAAACTTGTCCGTTGCCATGGAAGGCCATGGTTCAATCGCGCCAGACCTGGCGAGGGAATTGATGCAGCAGTAGCACCATGGCCAGGGGCCTCTCCCCAGGCAGCCAGCCGCGCACTCTCGCAATGGATCTCAGAGCTTGCTTATCCCCTTGGTCAGGGAGAGGTCAGGAGTTCAAGTCTCGTCAAGGGCTTGCTCAAAAACCTTTCCAGCACCAGGGTTTCCGGCAACAGCGCTGGGAGCAGGGTGGAGCGACAGGGGGCCTTTAAGGGAGTAAACGACCCCGCTTTAGGACGCTGCTGCGAGATTGATGCATAGCTTGGTTCGGCCGAGAGAGCGACATGACGGTACCTATCAGCGTTGTTGTCCGCTCGTGATGCCTGGATTGAGCACCTAGACGCAGTGTACTGCGCTCTGTTGTTCATGGGCCACGGATAAATCGATGGCACAGCATCTCGGTCTCCGTTTGGTGGTGGTTGCGCCGGTCGTGGATTCTCCATGAGAGCCTTGCTATAGGTCTGCTGCCTGACGGCGCAGATAGCATCGGCTTCTCCAAAGTGTCGTTGGTTTGGGGTTACATACTTGATGCCGCTATGGCGATGCTCGCTGTTGTACCACTCCACAAAGCTTTCAATCCAACAACGCACGGTATCCTGGTTGCGAAACCGACGCATCGGGTAGCTTTGGTGGTATTTCATCGTTTTAAACAGTGATTCGGCATAGGCATTGTCATTGCTTACACCTGGCCTGGAGAAAGACAATGAAATGCCAAGCTCCCGCATTTTCGCCGCCAGCTTTATGGACCGCATCGGCGCACCGTTATCTGAATGCAGAACAGCAGCAGCATCAGATGTCAAACCTTCATCTCGGCAGACTCGATCAAAAAAGTCAGTCGCCAATTTGCTGCATTCCACGTCATGTACCTCTGCACCTAGAATACGCCTACTCCATACATCCATCACCATATAAACGTAGAAATAATGGCCTTTGATAGGGCCGGGTACCAGCGTGATATCCCAGGCCAGCACTTGATGGATGCCCTTGGCCTCCAACATTGGCACGGCTCTTGGCTTGCGTGGTTGACGGGCTCTGCCTCGATGATTTAGCAGGCGTTCTTCTCGCATGATGCGATAAATCGTCATCTCAGATCCAACGTACTGTTGTTCCTCGGCTAAAATCGCCACAATCTGGCCAGGTGGCAGATCGGCAAAGCGAGAATCATTGATGGTGTCAATCACTTTCTGTCGCTCTTGAACAGTGAATTTGTGGGCCACTTTCCTCGGAGCTCCCTTACGGCGATCGACACTGAATCCCTGCTCGCTGATGTCCAGCCGCCAGCGCCGTAACGTTCGCCGACAGACACCAAGAAGATCGGCAATGACCTTCATTGGCAAGCCAGCTTCTGCGCCTTCATTGAGAAGATCTATCGCATTGGTTCGATCCTCCATCGTAATCAGGTCTCCTCGCTTGGTGGCCAGAGGAGATCGCGCTTTTTTGTGAGCATCAGCAGCGTTGCAGCCTCCGCAAGGGCCTTCTCCTTTTTCTGTAGTTCACGTTCGAGTCGTCGATTTTGTCGTATTAATTCCTGGTTCTGGCGCTGCAACTCTTTCTGATCGTTCATGCTCGGTCCACTCTGGTTGTTGGCATCCTCTGCCACCTGCCGCCAACGGGCAAGCTGTTTGGGAAACAGCCCCCGCTCACGGCAATAAGCACCGAGGTCCGCGCCGCTCAACCCCGCAGCCTGGATCACGGCTGCAAGCTTGTCGGCAGGGCTCCATTGCTCAGGCGCCTTGCTGGTGGCCGGTACCAACTGGCCTTCCTGCTTCCAGTGGCGGATCTCAGCCCGCAGCGCGGGGTCGTAAGGCGATTGCATCACTCATGGTTTGCCCCCTGGTGGATCGGTCGGACAGGGCGGACAACTTTGCTGGTAGTGGGGGACTAGTCCAAGAGATCTTGATGTCAACGACATGGCGGAGACAACTGACAAAGGCCAGACATTACATATCCGACGAGGCGATGATCCTTAAAGTAATTTATGCAAAAGCCCCACATGCAGCCTTCTATAAAATGCAAGCATGCAATAGGGACTTGTCTCGATGAAACACTTGATCTACACCTTAAATGCCATATCGTAAAACTTATCCCATCCGTCTCGGAACCCTGCAAAAAGAATCGCAAGACTCTCCTCACCACTTTCGCGCGAATTCTCGCAAATAGTATCATTGATTTCTATGCAGCAACTCACCGCACATTCGGCAGCTGCTCGATGGAGCAAGCGAGCTGTTTACCAGGGGCAAGCAGACCAAGGACAAGGAGGACGGGCAGGCCAAGGAGGCAGAGCTGTTCCAGCAGATCGGCCGGCTGCAGATGGAGCTGGAGTGGCTCAAAAAAAGTCTCCGCTGCTGTGATGCCCGTGAAGCTCTCCATCGCTGGCAGCAGCACCTCAGGGGATCAAGCCAATGGCTCTGCAGCAGCCAGAGCTACGAGCGCTGGCAGGACTCGACCAGGGAAATCGAATCGCGTTCAGAGGTGCGGCAGCTTGAAAGGGACATGAACGGCAGACGCCAGCAAGCGCCTCTACTCGCTTATTCATGGGGTGTGGGGGTCATGGGGTATCCCAGGGATTGATCAGCTCCAGCCCGATGTCGGCAAAGTCGGCGACATCACGGGTGGCCAGTGACGCTCCCTGGGCCAGAGCCGTCGCGGCAATCACCGCATCGGCGGTAGCCATGGATCGCCCCAATTGCTCGCGGCGTCTCAGCAGCTGGGCGTACCAGTGGGCCGCTTCGCTAGTGAACGGCCAGACCCGGCCGGTAAACACCTCGGCCATTAAGGCGTCCCAGCTCTGCTGTAGGTCCTGCTTGCGCCGTCCATCCGGCAGCCGGGCCAGGCCGTGCAGGATCTCGGCTTCGGTCATGGCTGTGATCGCCACCGCTTCTGGATCGAGGCCATCGGCCCAGGCCACCACCCTTGGCTCTGGTTGCGGCCGCATCAGCTCCGAGATCACATTGGTATCGAGCAGGATCACTGCACAACCTCCCCTGGTGGGTTGTGGCGTTCCTGGGATTGCCATCACTGTTCAGCGCCGAAATGAGCTGGGGTTGGCTGCGACGAACGCTGAGGAAGCTCCAGCTCCACCCCTCCTAACGAATCGAAGTGGGCCTGGATGCGACTGCCCAGCCCTTGCTTGGTTGCTGCCGAAGGCTGGCTGGCTTCGATGGCCTCGCGGAGGATCGTGCGGGCTTCCTCCTCCATCGATCGGCCGTGTCGGGCGGCCTGGATGCGCAGCTGGGCCTTGGTGCCCTCGTCGAGGTTCCGGATGGTGAGGGTGGCCATGGGCTGCTCCTGACTGCAATGCCTGCACTGCTAGCAATGCTAAGGCGTCTGGGGGCGTTGCGTTCAACCGGGTGCCCTCCGGCCTCCCCTCAGCCATCAAAAGGGCATCACCTCCAGAACCTGGGGATCAAGTGGCAACGGCGGCTGAGCCACCCGCCGCTCAAAGAGGTTCTGATCCACTACTTCCCCCAGCTGGGATAGGGAACGGAAGCAGCAGCAATCGCTGAGATCAACCCGGGCCTGGGATCCAAGCGACTGGAGAGAGGATCGGCGGGACTGGTGCGAATGGGCCATGAAGGGCGCAGCGCAGGACACAGGCGTCAGGGCGGGGCGGGGTCAAGGACCCGCAATGCGGGCCTGGCCCGATCCTTGAGTCGCCCCGCACCATGGAGAGGCCTGGGCGGAGCCTGTTCAGCAGCGGCTAGTGGCAAGGTCGAGTGAAAAAGGTGAACTGCAAGCCCCCCGGCAAACCCCTACCGGGCCCGCACCAACCTCCCGCGCACCTGCTCTCGCTCAGCGCGCCTGGCCGGCAGGGGCGATCCCCGCAGGATGGCTTCGATGCTCTCCACCAGATACTTCGGCACCAGACCCCCCGCTACCCGCTTGCGGGGAAGCAGGAAGCCCCCAGCCAGCCGATTCCACTGGGCAAATTCCTGATGCAGAAGCCGCCCGCCTTTGCCGCTTTTCTCAAAGCGCACCAGAAACCCCTGATCGGGGCAGGCATGGAGGGTGACGCGCCAGCGGATCCCGCTCTGGAGCACATCGTGGAGAACCTGGACCTGGGCCATGGCCATAACGGCGGAGGACCCGACCCAAAGGCGGTGCCGCGCAAGGGCTGGCAAGGACCCGATGCAGCCGCACCCAGAGGGGAATTAGTCCTTGTGGCGGCCAGCTTGCGGAGCCCTTGCGCGAGCGCGGCAGCATGGGAAGGGCCGGGCAGCCTGAACAGTGAGGTGGTGGATTGCCTGAGTCGCCAGAGCGCTGCAAACACCGATCCGGAGAACTGGTTGCACCAGGTGGAAGCCTTACGGGCGGAGCTCAAGGGTGGCCCCATCCCCTTGGATGAGCTGGTCGCGGCCACCGAACGCGACAGCCATTGACCACCGTTGTCGACACCAACGTGGTGGCAGCCCTGATGCTGCCCACCGTCGCCAATGCCGAGGTGGCTGAGTTGCTGCGGCAGGATTCCGATTGGCGCCTGCCTCCACTGTGGCGATCCGAGTTTCGCCAGGTGTTGCTGAAGTATGTGCGCGCCGATCTGGCCACACCTGAGCAAGCCCTTGCCCTCTGGCATAAGGCATTGGAGCGCTTTGAATTGAGCGAGCAACCGGTGGCTGGGCACCAGGTTCTTGCCTTAGCCATCGCGACGGGCTGCTCCACGTACGACGCCGAATTCGTCGTACTGGCACGGCAGCTGAATTGCAGGCTGCTGACGTTTGATCGGAAGCTGCTGCAGCTGTTTCCGGATCTGGCGATGAAACCCGGTTCCTAGGAGCGGTGACTTGCAGCGAAGTTGACACCCCTGGCGTAGTCCAGGGCATCGGGAAGGGCAGCGACCGCTTGATCCGGAGCCTGGTGATCGCTGCTTTTTCGCACGTAGAGGCGTCCTATATCGCCAGCGAGGCCTGATTGTGGGCTCCCCGCCACCCGCCAAACCCAAGCCCATCATCGACGCTTGCACTGCAACTGTGCTATTGTTGGTTTATGGCTGATCCCTCCCCGACCTCTCTGGCTTCTGCCGATGGCTCCGGCGCCCTCTACGGGCTCAATGAGCTGTTGGACGTGGCCGGTGGGCGACTGGATGTGGAGATCTCCCCGCGCACCGTGCGCCTCTATGCCACCCAGGGCCTGATCGATCGGCCCGGCAAGGAGGGACGCAGCGCGGTCTATGGCCATCGCCACCTGCTGCAGCTGCTCTTGATCCGCTCCCTGGCCCGGCGTGGATTGAGCCTGGCGGCCATTGCTCCCCTCTGCGGTCTTCCGGACCCAGAGTTAGAGCAGCAGCTGGCCCAGCTGGAGGCCCAGGGCGAGGCACCTCCACAGGACAGCAATGCGGCGCTCTCCTATCTCC
>JAPLIF010000184.1 GCA_026389255.1 Cyanobacteriota bacterium | reverse complement strand
GACCCGGAAACCGGTGAGGTGCTGTCCTGCCGCGGTGCCCTGCCCCGGTCGCCTCTGGCGATCTATCGCGGCCGCAGCGCCAAGGAACTCGGCATCGCCCTTTGCGAAGGCCCCGAACCCCATCCCCTCAGCTGTCTGGATCACGCCCTCTACCTGGGCCGCGAGCTACAGAAAGCTGAAATCTGTCTCCGCCAGGGCCTCGCCTACGTCCAGGATTGAGCGAGGGTTGGCTGGAGGGCCATCAGGCCGGTTGCAGTTCGCGGGGGGCGGTGGCGGTGGCGTTTGGCGGTTCGGGGGGGAGGGCCGCCAGCTGCTCCTGGATTTCGCGGGTCACGACGCTGCGGTACTCCTGGAAATGCTCGTTGTGGGCCAACGTCACTAGAAACTGCTCAAGGTTGTCGGGATTGCGGCGGGCAATGGTGGCCAGGGAGTTCCAGAAGCGCCAGCGGGTATCCCGCTGAAATCCCTGCCGCCAGATCACGATCGACAGGGCCCGGATGTCGGTCCAGGTGGGCAGGCTTGCCTTGCCCAGGGCCGTGGCCTTGGCATACTGCTGCCAACGGGGTTTGCCCACTTTGGTGTAGTAGTGAGTCACCCTGTCGATATAGGCATTTGGTTCATAGAGGCGGCAGAAGGCGTCCACGAATTCGTTGGCGATATCACGGATCGGGCGAGTGGGCACAAAATTCAGCAGGTTGGTCTGGTTGACCCCTTTGGCGTCGGCTTTCTCCTCAATCAGCCGACCTTCCTTTTCGAGGCGATGCCAAAGACCCGTATTGGGGAGGGCCTGCAACATGCCCATCATGGCGGCGGGAATGCCCGTGCGGCTTACAAAAGTAACGATGCGATCGCCAGCGCCCGCTTGTTCTCCATCAAATCCAATGATGAAACCGGCCATCACCCGGATGCCATAGGAGGTGATGCGGTCAACGGATTCCTCTAGGGAACTGCGCGTGTTCTGGTGTTTGCCGGCGATGGACAGGCTCGCTTCATCCGGGGTTTCGATGCCCAGAAAAACGCTATCGAAACGGGCTTCCGCCATCATCTCCATCATTTCGTCATCCGAGGCCAGATCGACGGAGGCTTCGGTGGCAAAACTGAAGGGATAGCCCCTCTCAATCTGCCACTGTTTCAAGGCGGGCAGTAGAAGTTTAGCGTTGCGTTTGTTGCCAATGAAATTATCATCAACCAAGAAGATGGAGCGGCGCCAACCCAGGTCGTAGAGCTTTTGTAATTCGGCGACCAATTGCTCAGGGGTTTTGGTGCGAGGTTTACGACCATAAAGAACAATAATATCGCAGAATTCGCACTGAAATGGGCAGCCCCGCGAGAACTGCACACTCATCGAATCGTAGGCGTCTAATTCCAGGAGATCGAATCGGGGCACCGGTGTGGAGGTGACGTCCGGCTTGACGCCATCAGAGCTAAAACGCCCCTGGCGCTCCCCTTTCTCAATCGCTTCCACAAACATCGGCAGGGTGATTTCCCCCTCATCCAGCACCTTGAAGTCGGCCAGCTGCAGTTCGGGAGCATCCGGTGTCGAGCTGGCAAAGGGGCCCCCCACCGCCACGGGTAGGCCCCGGGCCTTGGCCTTGCCGATCTGCACGGCCATATCCGCCTTCTGCACGATCATCCCGGAGATGATCACCAACTCCGCCCAGTTCCATTCCGCTTCGCTGACCTCGCGCACGTTGCGATCCACCAACTTCATCTCCCATTGCTGGGGCAGCAGGGCGGCCACCGTGACCAAGCCCAAGGGGGGCAAGAGCACCTTGCGGTTCACCAGCTCCAGGATCTTTTCGTAGCTCCAGAAGGTCTTGGGAAATTCGGGGTAGACGAATAGGGTGCGCATGCTGGAGCCAGCGCTCCGAAGTGGATTAAGAGTAGGGCGTCTGGTCCGGGCCGGCGCTGTCGCTGAGACGGTTTGCATCCCGCGCCCCGGGTGGCCAGCTGCTGTAGCGTTGACTCTGAAATCAATGTCAACCACGCAGGAACGACCCATGGGTGTGGCTTTTTATCTAGGAATGGTGGGTGCTGGTCTTGTTGTCGCCTATCTGGCTGCAGTGGTTTTGCGCGGCGTCAAGCTGATCTGAGCTCCAGTTTCCAGCGGCTAGCCAATTCCACGATTCCCACGGCCAGACCGGCCAGGCCAAGGACCGTAAAGGTGGCCGTCAGCCCTTGGGCGGCCACCAGGGTGGCCGCCAGCAAACCGCTCAGCCCACCGCCCCCTAGGAAGGCAATCTGGCCGAGTCCGGCCATGCGCCCCCTCAGAGCCATGGGTGCGCCCATCTGACCGATCAGGTTGGTACCTGCCAGGAGTCCAGCGGTACCGGCCCCGATCCAAAACGCCATGGCCAGCGACAGGGGCTCCCGCCAGCCCACGGCCCCAAAGTCGGCAATCCAGGCCATGCCCAGTTGGGCCACCGCCGTCAGCACCGTGCAGCCCCCCAGCAAAACGCCGGGCCGGGCGATCAGTCTCTGGCTGTTGCGCTGCAGCACCACCCCGCCGACGATGCTTCCCGCCGCCAGCACACTGGTGAACAAGCCGAGGGCCTGGGGCGATGGTCCCACCACCCGGCTGGCGATCAAGGGCGCTAACCCCGGATGGAAAAAGCCCACCAGGCAGGCCAATCCGGTGAATCGCAACACATGGCGCAGGGTGGATCCACAACTCCGCCAGGCGGCCGCCAGCGAGGCCGTGCGCCCCGGGGCACTGCGTTGTTCCTGATCAAGATGGGGACGCAGCACCCACATGACACTGGCAATGGGCAGCAGATAGGTGAGGGCATCGATGAAAAGGGCCAGGCTGGGTCCGGCCAGGGCCAGTAACCAGCCCCCCACCGGCGGACCCACCAACTTGCCCACGTTGAAGACCACCGAAAAACTGGCCAGAAACGGAGCCAGTTGCTCGGGCTTGTCCACCAGCAGGGCGCTGTACTTGTTGCGGGCCGTGAGTTCGTAGCTGCTCGCCATGCCCATCAGCAGGGTGCTTAGCAGCAGCAGGGCCACCTGGCTCTGGCCCTCAAGCAAGGGGATGGCCAGGGCTCCCAGCACGGCCGCGCCAAAGAGGGCCCATTGGGCCCGGATCAACACCGGCTGGCAGCCGATCCGGTCGGTCAGGACCCCGGCCGGTCCGCTCAACAGCAGGCTGGGCAGGGCCAGTAACCCGAAATGCAGGGCCAGCAACAGGGGATTGCTGCTGCCCTGGATCAGGATCCAGCCCTTGGCGGTCAGCCCGGCAAAGGATCCGGCGGTGCTCAACCCCGAGGCCACCAGAAAGGTGGTCCGCTGGTGGCGTTGCAGGCGCTCTAGCAGGGTCTGGGCAATGGCAGTCGGAGAGGGGTTCGGGGCGGGGTGCCGGCTCAAGCGGAGGCCTGGCGACTGTGTTGGACGCTTTCCACCAGGGCCCTTGCTCCGACGACTTCGCCCTCCAGGTCATAGGGGGACGCGCCGGTGATCCGTACCGTCACCATGGTCCCCGGTGCGGCGCTAAGGCCCCCCACACCAGGACGCACCCGCACCTCCCCGTCCACTTCCGGGGCGAAGCGGGCGCAGCGCCCGATCATGGCGCCGCTGCCGGGGTGTTCCTGCTCGATCAACACATCCACGATGCGACCCACCCAGGCCCCGTTGCGGTCGGCGGCAATCGGTTGCTGCAGGGCCATCAGCCGGTCTTTGCGGTCCAGGGCCACCTCGGCTGCGACCGGATCGGCCAGGGACGCCGCCGCGGTGCCCTCCTCCGGCGAGAAGGGAAAGACCCCCACATGGTCGAAGCGTTGTTCGGCCACGAAGTTCAACAGATGTTGGAAGTGGGCTTCGGTTTCACCCGGGAAGCCGACGATGAAGGTGGTGCGCAGCACCGCCTCGGGGAGCTGGTCGCGGATGCGACGCAGCAGTCCATCGGTGACCTCCACCTGCCAGGGGCGATTCATGGCCCGCAGCACATCGGGGTGGCTGTGTTGCAGCGGCAGATCCAGATAGGGCAGCACGTTGGGCACCTCCTTGAAGGCCGCCAACACCTCGGGGGTCAATCCGGTGGGATAGGCGTAATGGACCCGGATCCAGGGGATTTCGACCTCCCCCAGGGCCCGCAGCAGATCGGCGAGGCGGGGGCGGCCGTAGAGGTCGAGTCCGTAGTTGGTGGTGATCTGGCTGATCAGGATCAGCTCCTGCACCCCCTGGGCGGCCAATTGCTGGGCCTCGGCGACGATCGATTCGATCGGCCTCGACCGTTGGTCGCCCCGCAACTTGGGAATGATGCAGAACGCGCAGCGGTAGTCGCAGCCTTCGGCCACTTTGAGATAGGCCACCGCTTCGCTGGTGGTGCGGTACCGGGGCAGGTGTTCGTCGGCCACAAAGGTGGGCACCGCACTCACCTGGTTGACCCGTTCCCCGGCCTGGACTCGCTCCAGGACGCTGACAATGTGTTGATAATCGCCGGTCCCCACGATGGCCCGGGCCTCCGGCAGGGAGTCGAGCAGCTCCTGCTGAAAATGTTGGGCCAGGCAGCCCGAGATGATCAGCTCCTTGCCCTGTTCGGCCAGTTCAACCAAAGTACGTACTGATTCTTCCCGCGCCTCCTGGATGAAGCTGCAGGTGTTCACCACCACCAGGTTGGCTTCGCTTTCATCGGCGCTGACGCCATAGCCCGCCTCCGCCAACAGGCCGAGCATGTGTTCGGTATCGACACGATTTTTCTCACAACCCAGGTGGGCAAAGGCCACGGTGGGTTTTTGAAGGTCAGCGGTACCGCTGTCAGTGCCGCTGACGTTGGGTGCCACGGTGGGGGGGATGGGGCCAGGGGCCATGGGGGGAATACGGGAGGCGCTGATGAATCCCACCCTATGGAATCAGGGGCTGCGAGAATGGACTCCCTTCCTTGCTTGCCCGTGACTTCAAGCAGCCTGGCCAGTCGCCTCAATGAGCGGCGACGCCCCGAGCCCTCCCGTCGCTGGCTGCGGGTCGCCATGGCCGTGCTGGCCACGGTTGGGGCCATCGACACCGGCGTCATCACCCTCAAGCGCTGGGGGATTTTGGGGCCGATCTTGCCTGGACTATCTGGCCGTCCTGTTGATGGCGGTGATTCCGCTGGTGCTGCCCGGTGAGGCCCGGGGCGAACTCAACACCCGCAGCTGGTGGGGTCTGGCGTTGCTCACCACGGCCATGGCCGTCTTCAGCCTGGTGTTGTTGGGCCTGATGGTGTTCAAGATTCAGGCGTTTTGCCCCTTCTGTCTGCTGTCCGCCCTGCTCAGCCTCACCTTGATGGTGCTCAGCCTGGTGGGAGGGGCTTGGGAAGACCGGGGGCAGCTCCTGTTTCGGGTGGTGATGACGGCCCTGGCGGTGGCCGTGGTGAGCTTCGGCTGGGCCACCGCTGCCGATCGGCCCGCCAGTGTGGTCGGCAAGGGCATGCCGCTGCCTGTCGTCGCCGAAAGTTCCCCGACGGCCCTGGCCCTGGCCGACCAACTCACCAAGAAGGGTGCCGTCATGTACACCGCCTACTGGTGTCCCCATTGCCACGAACAGAAGGAACTCTTCGGTAAGCAGGCCACCGCCAAGCTCAACGTGGTCGAATGTGCCCCCGATGGTCACAACAATCAGGCCAAGCTCTGTGCGACCAAGAACATCCAGGCTTTCCCGAGTTGGGAGATCAACGGCAGCATCGATTCCGGCGTCAAGCCCCTGGCCAAGTTGGCTGAGATGATTGGCTACAAGGGGTCCCCGGGCCTCTGACCTCGTTTCAGCCCCCAGTCTCAGCAGCCAGCCCCCGAGTCCCCCCTTCCCCAGGCAGGCCCAGGATCGCGCTGGTGGCGATTCCCCGCCCCCGCTCCTGAACGCTGTGCCGTTGCCAAAAGGATTGGGGGGCGGGGGCATCCTCACGGAAATGCCCCCCACGGCTCTCATTACGGAACAGGGCTGCCTCACACAACAGTTCGGCCAGCACCAACCTCTGCCGCAGATCCTGAACGGCCAGCAACGGTTCCCGCTGGCCGGGCTCAAGCTGTAGGGCCAGGCCAGGGGGTTGGCCATGGGCCCGTCCCAGTAGGCGGTTGGCCTCACACAACTGACGGCGTCGCCGCACTTCGTGCCAGCCGATGCTAAGGGCGTGACCCTGCCGCTCCACCCCCGCCACCTGCCAGCAGAGCTTGCGCAGGTCGGCGATCTGGGCCTGGATCGCCTGGGGGTTCGCTGTGGCGGTCTCTTCTGGGGCCGGTCCGGGGTAGGTGCTGGGGACGGTCTGGGTCGGTAAGGGTTCCAGCTGCAAGCCGGCCACCAGCCTGCGGGCAAAGACGAGGCATTCCATCAGGGAATTGCTGGCCAGCCGGTTGGCCCCATGCACCCCCGTACACGCCACTTCCCCCACGGCATAGAGGCCAGGAACACTGCTGGCGGCCTGCAGGTCGGTGCTGATGCCGCCCATCCAGTAGTGGGCGGCCGGAGCCACGGGAATCGGCGCGGTGGTGGGCTCCAGCCCCAGCTCCCGGCAGCGGCCCAGGATGGTTGGAAACTGTTTTTCCAGGCGTTCCTGGCCGACGGGACGGAGGTCCAGCCAGAGATGTTCAACCCCCAGGGTCTGCATGCGCCGGGCCAGGGCGCGGCTCACCTGGTCCCGGGGGGCCAGGGGGCCCCCCGCCAGATGGGCCACGGGGCTGCGGCCGTCGCTTTCACATAGCAGGGCCCCTTCACCCCGCACGGCTTCACTGATCAAAAAATGGGGGGCCCCTGCCAACATCAGGGCGGTGGGATGGAATTGCACGAATTCCAGATCGCGGACCCGGGCCCCGGCGCTCCAGGCCATGGCGACGCCATCGCCACTGGACTGGGTCGGGTTGGTGGTGTGGGAAAAGAGGTGTCCGCCGCCACCGCTGGCCATCACTACGGCCCCGGCCCGCAACCAGCGCAACCGTTGGCCTTCCAGCACCTGCAGACCAACGCAGTGGCCGTTCTCCATCCAGAGCTGGAGGGCGGGCACCCCTTTGGCCTGGATCAGGAGCGGGCGGTTCAGGATTTCCCGCTCCAGGGCATCCACCAGAGCTCCGCCGGTGCGGTCCTGGGCATGGAGGACCCGGCGGTGGCTGTGGGCGGCCTCCAGGGTGGTGCTCAGAGTCGAGCCCTCCCGGTCGAAGGCCATTCCCAGCTCCAGCAAGCGCTCGACGCAGGCCGGGGCTTCGCGAACCAGCACAGTCACCGCCGCTGGATCACAGAGGCCAGCTCCCGCCTTCAAGGTGTCGGCGATGTGGCTGTCCAGGCTGTCGTCGGAGCGGGTCACGGCGGCGATGCCCCCCTGGGCCCAGCGGCTCGCTGACGGGGGGCTGTCGTGTTTGCTGAGCAGCAGAACGCGCAATTCAGCCGGCAATTCCAGGCAAGTCATCAGACCGGCGGCGCCGCTGCCGACGACCACCACATCCCATTGGTCCGCCAGGGAGGATGCCATCGCAGGGCCTTGCTGATGGCGAGCCTATGGGAACGCCTGGCGCCTGCCGTGCCAGGACTGCAATCAGGCTCCTCCACGACCGACAAAAAAACCGCCGTAGAAGACTCGGCGGTGGTTGGAAGGGGCCCCCATGGACCCGTATGGGAGGCGCTGATCAGCGATAAACGCCGTCGTTGATGCGGTCAAAGCCTTCGTTGAGGGCAATCGACGGATCGGTAACGGTGAAGTTGGTCTTGTACTTTTCAAATAATTCTTTCTGACGGGCGGTCAGATCAAGTTTCAGAACATCATCAACATTCTGGTAAGGGCCGCCAAGCACGATTTTTCCGGCCAGGGTCGGATACATGCCGGGGTACTGCTGGAAGCGGCGCACCGATGAATTGTTGAGATCCACCTTGCCGGCGGACTCGGCGATCTTGTCATCGGCGACATTGCGTCGTTCGAGGGCTAGGGCCGGTTGGGGCAGCAGCAGGGTAACGAGCAGGCCGGCGAGCACGACGCCGCTCATGAGCCAGGCAAGCAGTCGTTTCATCACGACAGACTCCTTGAAAAGGGTGAAGGGAAAGTGGACAGGACCGAATCCCGGAAGGACCGATCTACCCACAACGCTACAGAGCTTGCCGGATCAACCCCCAGGACGGATCCCCGTCTTTTGCAGTTCTTCAGATCAGGCCGCTCAGCCCAGGGGCCACTAACGCGGCCATCAGGAAGATCCCGTCGACGGCCAGGGTGGTGGCCAGGGTTGCTGCAGCCACCCGACCTGCCGCCCCTTGAGGCCAGAGCCAGTAACAAACGGCCAACAGGACAAGCCCGATCAGGCCGATCAGACCCAGGCCCATGGGCTGGAGCACCGCCTCCCCCGCCTGCTGGAGGAGCACCCCGGCCTCGCTGAGGGGCGCCGATACCACCTGGGGCCACAGGTGCATCACGCCGGTCAGGGCCATCGCCCCATCGGTGGCGGCCGTTCCCAGCAAGGAAGCCAAATAGAATGCCCCTGCCAGGCGCCAGCGGCTCCTGAGACCGCCAAGGGCAAGGGGGAGGGCGAAGCCCTCGATGGGCAGGTGCCAGAGCGGATGGATCCGCCACCAGCCCCAGAACAGCGATCCCCCCAGCCAACTGCCGGCAAACCCGACCAGCAGGGCTCCAATGGCACGCCAGGGGCCCTGGCCGCGGCGTTCCAGCACCACGCCCAGGACCACCAGACAAGGGGTGAACAGGGTCGCCCCCATCGGTGAGGCCCGCACCCATGGGGCCTGCAGAAACACGGGCAGAAGCACCAGTAGGGCGGCGACCCCTGGAAGGATCAGCCCAACCGGAATCGCCTCAGCCCAGGCACGAGAGAAGACAGGAGGAGCACCCCTGGAGGGATGGGCTGAAGCACCGATCACCCGGGTTATGAAGAAAGATGTCCAAGGTTAAGGGGCAGGGTGTCGAGGGGGGCTGGCGCGGTGCCCTTTGACGCCATAGGGTCAGGCCGATTCCTTTCCCCGTGGCGCATGTCTGCTTCTTCTCCCGCCGAGGCCTTGCCGCTGCTGCAGGAGTGTTGGCACGCCATGGTCCTGGGGGTGGTTCAGGGCTTGACGGAGTTTCTACCCATCAGTAGTACTGCCCATCTCAAGGTGGTGCCGGTGCTGTTGGGTTGGGGTGATCCAGGGGTGGCCTACACCGCTGTCATCCAATTAGGCAGCATCGCCGCTGTCATCGCTTATTTCCGCCAGGACCTGGCGGATGTGATCCGTGCCATGGGTCGGGCGTTTGGGAATGGCCAGTGGCGCGAGCCATCGGCCCGCCTGGGGATGGCGATCGCCCTGGGCACCATCCCGATCCTGATCGCGGGACTGGCCCTCAAGAAATTGGTGCCCGATTACGACCATTCGCCCCTGCGCAGCCTCACTTCCATCGGAGTCGTATCCATCGTCATGGCCCTGCTGTTGGCCCTCGCCGAGCTGGTCGGATCCCGGCGCCGGACTCTGACCGATGTCCAACCCCGCGATGGACTGCTGGTGGGATTGGCCCAGGCCCTAGCCCTGGTGC
>JAPLIF010000017.1 GCA_026389255.1 Cyanobacteriota bacterium | reverse complement strand
GCGAGTGAGAGTTCCGGTCAGTTCCAAGTCGACGGTCGCGAGTGCGTACTCCGCCATCTCGGGGTGCAGCGCCACGGCGGCCGCGATCCCCTGGCCGACCTGCGCGATGGTCTGCTGGAGACCTTGAAGCCTTTGCCGGGTCTGCGCCTGAGTGGGCCGGAACCCCATCCAGCCGCACGGCTGCCCCACCACCTCAGCCTGCTGGTGAGCACGGCGTCCGGCCGACCCCTGGCGGGTCGGGCCCTGGTGCGGGCCCTCTGGCGCCAGGGCTACGCCGTCAGCAGCGGTTCGGCCTGCAGTGCCGCCAAGGGCGGGGCCGCCAGCCCGATCCTGCTGGCCATGGGCTACGGGGCCGATGAGGCCGCCAGCGGCCTGCGCCTCAGCCTGGGGCCCTGGCACCGGGCCACCGACCTGGAGGCCCTGCCGGAGGCCCTGGAGCGGGCCCGGCAGGAGGTGGCCGCTGCCGGCTGAAGCCCATCGGGGGGCCGCTAGGGTCCAATTCTGATCGGCATTCTTCATGCTGCCCCCGGATTTGCGTTCGGCCGAGGCCGAGACCCTCACGGCCGTGCGCTCGGCCCTGGCCGCTGAACCCCGCGGTCGCTGGACCGTGGAATGGCGTTTTGAAGGCCTGCGGCTGCTGGCGCCGGCGCTGCGGCTAGCGGGGGATCTGCTGACGGAGGCGGGCCAGGGGGGCCGCCTGCTGTTCGCCGATGAGGGCGCCGCGGCCCTGGCCCGGCGCGATTCCGAAATCCTTGCCCCCCGCATCGCCAGTTTTGGCGATGCACGGCGCCGCCAGGGCGAGGACGGCAGCGAGGGTCTGCTGGTACTGGTGGCCCCCAGCCAGGCGGAATACGACCTGGTGGAAGCCCTGTGCGGGGCGCACCGCGGCGCGGTCGTGTTGATTAATCCGAACCTGGAGGATGCGGCGGTGGGCATCGGCAGCGTGGCGCGTCAACGCCGCAAGGGCTTTCTGGCCACCTGGCAGGCGGCCTATGCCTTGCTGCCCGATGGCGAGTCGACCGTGCGCCGCGCCCATCCCGGGGAGTGGGAGCTCTACCGCCTCGACCCCGACGGCTACCGCTGGGTTCGGAGCTTCGAGCGTCGGCCCGATGGCGAAAGCCGCGCCGAGGCCCTGGCCGGCGAGGGCGGCCTAGGACTGGGGGGCCAGTTGCGGGGCCTCAATGATCTGCTGGAGGGATTGCAGCGTTGAGGGGGCTGGTGGGGTGGGGCCAAGCTGACTACACTTCGCCAACCTTCTTTTGCCCATGGCCAGCGAACTCCCGTCCAACCGCTCCTGGAGCCTGGTAGATCTGGCGGCGGGCGCCGCCGTCCTGCTGGCTGCAGCTGGGGTGCTCTGGAGTCCGAAGCTCAGTGGCGCCGTCGATCGCGCCACGGGGGCCCTGCAACCCGTCACGGTTTCGGTGGATGTGCGTGGGGTGCCCTCGGCCAATGCGGCCAATTTGGTGCGCCAGGCCGAACAGGAAGGCAAGGTGGCGATCGTGATCCGCAACTCCCCCCACGGCACGGTCAAGATCAAGCAGGTGCAACCCCTGGAGCGGCGCCTGTCGATCCTGACGCCAGACGGCCGGTTGGTCAGCGCCCCCGATCCCAACCAGAAGACCTTCGGCACCTTCGACGCCCGCTTCATTCTGGAAGCCCAGGGCCGCAAGACCGGCGGCGGGGTGGTGTTCGGCAACCAGACCATCAAGA
>JAPLIF010000296.1 GCA_026389255.1 Cyanobacteriota bacterium | reverse complement strand
GCTGGTGACCGCCACACAGCGGCCCTGCAGGTAGGCGGCGTAGGTCTGGTCACCGGTCTGAAACTTGAGCGGGGTATAGGGGATGCTCTGCTCGCGCATCCGATCGGCCAGGTTGAGCTCGGTGGTGGTGCCGCTCTCGACACAGATCGGTTTGCCCGCTAGGGCCTTGAGGGTGGTGATGCCGCTGGCCGCTGGCACCATCATCCCCTGGCCGTCATAGAAGGTGGTTGGGGCGAAGCTGAGGGCGTTGCCGCCGGGCGCATCCCGGCTCAAGGTCATGGTGGTGTTGCGGGAGAGCAGGTCCACTTCGCCGCTGGCCAGGGCGGCAAAACGCTCGCTCGAATTGAGATCCCGATACTCGACTTTGCTGACATCGCCAAAGATGGCTGCGGCCATGGCCTGGCACACATCAACGTCCAGGCCCGAATAACGGCCGTCGGGTCCGACGAAACTGAAGCCGGGCAGCTTGCCGTCGACCCCGCAGACCAGTTTGCCCCGACCCTGGATCATGGCCAATTTGGCGCTCTGGACGCCGGTGCCCCCATCTTGGGCGCAACCAGCCAACAGGCCCGCAAGCAGAAGCGGCAGGGGCCAGGTACGGGTAAGACGGAAATACATGCGCAAGAGCCTGCAAGCGACGCCGAATTGTGGCAGGTCACTCCGAACTTAACCACCAGCCCTGGCGTGGCCCCGATCGCCCCTGAAGCCCCCCGATTACGCCTTCCCCAGGGCCCCTGCCATGCGGGTGACCTGGACCATCGGTCCGACGTCATGGACCCGGACCAGATCGGCGCCCCGGGCCACCGCCAGGGCACAGACCGCTGCCGTGCCCCAGAGGCGAGCGCGAGGGCGTAATTCGCCCACCACTTCGCCGATAAAGCGCTTGCGCGAAGGGCCCACCAACAGGGGCAGCCCCGGCGCCTTGAGTTCGTTGAGCCGCCGCAGCAGCTCCAGGTTCTGTTCCGTGGTCTTGGCAAAACCGAGCCCGGGATCCCAGATCAGTTGTCCCCGCTCCACACCGGCCTCCAGGGCCCGCTGGCTGGCTTGCTCCAGCTCCCGGCGCACATCCTCCACCACGTCGTTGTAGAGGCATTGCTGGTCCATGGTGCGGCTGTCGCCGCGGCTGTGCATCAACACGAGAGGGCACCCATGGGAAGCCACCGCCTGCAGCAGGCCGGGGTCCCGGCGACCACCGCTGACATCATTGATCCAGTCTGCGCCCGCGGCCAAGGCGGCCTCAGCCACGGCCCCCCAGAACGTATCGATGGAGAGAATCGCCTGGGGCTGGGCGGCGCGGATGGCGTGGAGGGCCGGCAGCAACCGTCTCAGTTCGGTCTCTGCCCCCACCTCCGGGGCGCCGGGTCGGGTGCTTTGACCCCCATCACACCGGTGCGCTGGCCCCAGGGGAAGTGCATCGCTCTTGTTGACCAGCCCCGTTGTTCGTTTTAACCATTCTTCCAGCCGGGGTCCGGGCTTGGGTTGTGCTGCCTTTTTCTGCCGGGGGAACCCGGTCGGCTGGGCAGGCGAGCCCAGATGCGCTAAGGATGCAGGGTGTCGCTTCCCGCTCCCCCCTTGGCCACCCGCTCGCGCCCCTTCCTCCTGGCCCTCCTTGGGCTGGGTTTCCTTCAGCTGGCTGCCCCCCTGGCCGGCGCCCTTCCCGTCGCTGCCGGAACCGCTCCCGCTAAGGCTGCGTCCGGGGCGTCGGCGGCGGCCTCCAAGGGGGTGGCTCCAGGGGTGGCGATCCCGGCGGCAGGGGTGCCGATGCAGCCTTGTGCGGCTCCCCAGCCGGGACGTTATGTGCTGATGAGCCAGGGGAATCTGCCGGCGGGGCCCTATGCCGCCCTGCTGCAGGAAACCTGGAGCGCCGATGGCCAGATCCGCGGGGTGCGTTTACAGCGCACGGGCCGGGAATTCAGCGAAGCTCCCTACACCGGTCATTTTGAAGCGATTTCACTCTGTCGGGTGCGGATTCACCGCACTTTTGGTAACACAGTTCGCCAGAGTCAGGCCGTTCTTGACTTAAACGGCCGCCCCCGCTATTCGATCGGGGTGCTGCCCGATGTGTTCGCCATTTCCCGCTGGTTCCAGCAACCTGATACGGCCTGCACCGCCAGCCTTCTCAATGGGGCCGTGGTCAGTCAGCAGGAAGGCTCTAATTATCGCCAGGGAGGTTGGAAACGCAACGGGACCATTCAGCATGAACGCTGGAACAATGGCACCGTTCGGGGAATAGCCATATCCAGCTATGGCGAGACTGTGGAAGAAGCCACCTACCGTGGCACCCTACAAGTGGCTCCCGATTGTCTAGCCACCATCCACCAGCGTGATTCCCTCGATATCGATTGGAATTACAGGGGCATCGTGCTAGCCGATGGATCGGGGTATCTCTATCTCCAAACCGATAAGGACGACGTCAATGTGGGCTATCTCGAGCGTCTGCGCCCATGAGTCCTGCCCCTGCGGAACGCCTCAGCCTGCGGCGCCCGGACGACTGGCATGTCCATCTGCGTGATGGCCACCTGTTGGAAGCGGTGGTGCCGTTGACGGCGGCCGTCTTTGGCCGGGCCATCGTGATGCCCAACCTGGCCCCACCCCTCACCACGGTGGCGGCCACCCAGGCCTATCGCGAGCGGATCCTGGCCGCCTTGCCCGAGGCCAGTGGCTTCACGCCGCTCATGACCGCCTATCTCACCGACACCATCGATGCGGCTGAGTTGAAGCGCGGCGCCCGGCAGGGGGTTTTCACGGCCTGCAAGCTCTATCCAGCCCACGCGACCACCAATGCGGCTGCAGGGGTCACCGATCTCGAAGCCCTGGCGCCCGTGCTGCAGGTGATGGAGAGCTGCTGTCTGCCTTTGCTGATCCATGGTAAGGTCACGGATGCCGAGGTCGACATCTTCGATCGTGAGGCGGTGTTCCTGGAGCGCCACCTAGCCCCCCTGCTGCGGCGCCATCCGGGACTGAAGGTGGTCCTCGAACACATCACCACCGCCGAAGCGGTGGATTTCGTTGCCGCCTCAGGCCCCAACCTGGCAGCCACGATCACCCCCCACCATCTGCACCTCAATCGCAATGCCCTGTTTGCCGGTGGTTTGCGACCCGATTACTACTGTCTGCCGGTGATCAAGCGGGAGCGCCATCGCCTGGCCCTGCGCGCCGCCGCCACCTCCGGCCATCCCCGTTAGTTCCTGGGCACCGATTCGGCCCCCCACCCCCGCCACGCCAAGGAATCCGCCTGTGGCTGTGCCGGGATTTTCAATAGTCCCTACGCCCTCGAGAGTTACGCCACCGTCTTTGAACAGGAGGGGGCCCTCGATCGCCTCGAAGATTTCGCGAGCAGCTTCGGCCCCCAGTTCTACGGCCTGCCCGTCAACGAAGACCACGTTGTGCTGCTGCGCCAGCCCGTGGAGGTGCCAGTGCGACTGCACCTGGCCGATGCGGCGGGCGGCGACCACGCCTTGGTGCCGCTCCATGCGGGCCAACGGCTGCCCTGGAGCCGCGAGCGGGGGCGGCAGGATGGGGGCGCCCGATCGTGATGCCGTGGTTGCCCCGAGCCCCCCTGCCCCACTGGCTACCCCGTTGAGGGGGGCCGAACTCCTCAACAATCCCCAGCTCAATAAGGGCACCGCCTTCAGCCGTCAGGAGCGCCGCTCCCTGGAGCTCGAGGCCCTGTTGCCCTGGCAGGTCGAAACGATTGAACAGCAGGTGGAACGTTGCTGGAGGGCCTTCGACGCCCTGGGCAGTCCCCGGGACCGTTACACCTACGTGCAGACATTGCGGGAGCGCAATCTCATCTTGTTCCATCGCTTTCTGGCCGATCACATCGAGGTTGTGATGCCGATTGTCTATACCCCAACCGTGGGCCAGGCCATCCAGGACTTCAGCCAGACCTACCGCAGCCCTTCGTTGGGGGTGTATCTGTCGGTGGATCAACAGGATCGATTGGGGGCTATCCTGCGCCAGGCCTGTACGCCGATGGGGGGGCAACCCGGGGACAATCGTCCCGACCTGCTGTTGGTGACCGATGCCCAGGGGATTCTGGGGATTGGCGACCAGGGGATCGGGGGGATTCATATCTGCCAGGGCAAGTTGGCCGTCTATACCCTCTGTGCCGGTCTCGATCCCCGCAGGGCCCTGCCCGTGATGCTCGATGTGGGCACCAACAATCCCGACCTTCTCAACGATACGACCTATCCGGGCCTGCGCCAGCCGCGGCTGGAGGGCGCCGCCTATGACGCTTTTATGGAGGCCTTCATCCAGGCGGTGCGGGAGGTGTGTCCTGGCGCCCTGGTCCATTGGGAAGACTTTGGCGCCGGTAATGCCCGCCGGGTTCTGGAGACCTACCGGGAGCGGCTGCCCAGTTTCAACGACGACATCCAGGGCACCAGCGGCGTCGCTGCCGCCGCCATTTTGGCCGGCCTGAGGGGTCTGGGGCAGGCTTTGGAGGACCAGCGCATCGTCATCTTCGGCGCCGGTAGCGCCGGCTGCGGCATCGCCGAACGGTTGCTGCGGTTGCTGCAGGCCCGGGGTCTGGACGCCCAGCAGGCTGCTGACCGCCTTTGGCTGATTGATCGCCAGGGGCTGGTGCACGCGGGCCTGGAGGGGGTCCATGGGGCGGTGTTGACCTACTGCAAGCGCCCTGATCAGATAACAGGTTGGCCCCGTGATGACCAGGGGTGCATCGGTCTCCAGAGCGTGGTGGAGAGCCTGGCGCCGACGGTGTTGATCGGCACCTCCACCTGCGCCGGTGCCTTTGACCGAGCCGTGGTTGAAGCGCTCTGCCGGGGCTGCGAGCGTCCCCTTGTGTTGCCCCTCTCCAACCCCACCTCCCTGGCGGAAGTGACACCCGAAAACCTGTTGCGCTGGAGTGGCGGTCGCGCCTTGGTCGCCACCGGAAGTCCGTTTGCAGCAGTCGAGATCGGCGGGAGGATGCGGGAGATCGGGCAATGCAATAACTGCTTTGTGTTTCCTGGCCTGGGCTTTGCGGCGGTGGCCGTGGGGGCCAGCCAGGTCAGTGAGTCCATGATTGATGCCTGTATCGGCGCGTTGGCCGATGAAATTCCCGCCGCCCATGATCCGGACGCCCCCCTGATGGTGGGCCTTGATCAGGTGCATCAGGTGTCCACCTCCGTGGCCCGGGCCGTGGCCCTGGCGGCGGTGGCGGAGGGGCTGGCCCGCAGGGCCACCACCGAGGCAGAGGCTCTACAATGCCTAGAGGCAGCGACCTGGTGGCCGATCTACCCGGAAATTTCGGCCCTATGAGCTGGCCCAGGGCCCAACAAGTTGCCTCAAATTGTTTGAAGAACTCTCCAAGAGATCTCCCCACTAAGGTGTAATCATTGGCGATGGGTTTTTTCGTTCAACTCACCGAGGCCATCTCCCGTAACCAGACCTTGCTGGTGACGGGATTGGACCCCAATCCGGAGATGTTGAACACCTGGGCCCAAGGACGGGGCATGGGCGGGCGGTCCTTTCTTTCCCTGGCCCGCCACTGGATCAAGGCGGTGATTGAAGCCACCGCCGACCATGTGTGTGCCTATAAACCCAGCCTCGGTTTTTATCAGGCCCTAGGCCCGGTGGGGCTGGAGTTGTTGCGGGAGGTGCGTGAGTTGGTGCCGCCGGGGATTCCCTTGATCGTGGACGCCAAACACGGCGACCTCAACAGTTCCTCGGCCCTGGCCAGCTACCTGTTCAAGGACCTGGGGGCCGATGCGGTGACCCTGTCCCCGCTGGCCGGACAGGACATCGCAGCGCCATTCCTGCTCTATCACCAGCGGGCGGTTGTGGTCACCTGCCACAGTTCCAATCCAGCTGCACGACGCATTCAACATTATCCAAGTGAGCAGGATCCCCTCTATTTGCAGGTGGTAAGGGAATGCCAGTCGTGGGGAACACCCGAGCAACTACTGCTCGAGGTGGGCACCAGTGATCCGGAGATCCTGGCCAGGGTCAGGCAGGAGGCCCCGGAGCGGTTTCTCATCCTCAGGAGTCTGTGGGCGGAAGAAGATCGCCTGGTTGCCCTGCTTGAGGCCGGTCTCAGCGATAGCGCCGATGGGCTGTTGTTGCCCCTACCCCAGAACCTTCTGGTGGAGGCGGATATCGCCGCCAGGGCCGCCGCCCTCAAGGCCCGCATCGACCAACAGCGACAGCACTGGTTGGAGCGCCGCTCCCAAAGCCGCCAGGATTCGTGCCAGCTATGGGTTCCCCAACCCACCAGTGGCCTTAGGCCAATGCTCCCAGAGAGTCGGCGGGGTGCCAAGGGGCCGGAGGTCGTTGCCGACCCCCATGCCGAGCTGATTCTCGATTTGTTTGATATCGGGTGCCTGCTGTTCGGAGAATATGTTCAGGCCTCTGGAGATATCTTCAGTTATTATATAGACTTGCGTCAGATTATTTCCGATCCGAATCTTTTTCATCGAGTTCTTCATGCCTATTCCCTGGCGATGGCGGAACTGGCCTTTGATCGTATTGCCGGCATTCCCTACGGCTCATTGCCCACCGCCACCGGCCTTTCCCTCCTGCTCCACAAACCGCTGATTTATCCGCGTAAGGAAGTGAAGGCCCATGGAGCACGCCGGTTGATTGAGGGCGATTTTGAGGAGGGTGATCTGGTGGTGGTCGTTGACGATGTCCTGATTACCGGTGGCAGCGTGCTGGATGGGATCGCCAAGTTGGAAAGTTCCGGACTGCAAGTGCAGGATGTGGTGGTGTTCATCGACCATGGCGGCACCACGGATTGCCGGGCCCGTCAGCGGTTGGAAACGGGCGGCTATCGGCTCCATGCGGTGCTGGATATCGATCGAATTACCCGAATCCTTCACGGTGCCGGTCGGCTTGATGGGGCCCAAACCAGACTTCTGGAGCATCGACGCAACCAGGGAATGGAGCCGTCTTGAGACGTTGCCTTCTGGGTTGGCCCATTAGAGATCTGCCCTCTCACTCCGGCAAGGGGGGGGGAGGCGGA
>JAPLIF010000358.1 GCA_026389255.1 Cyanobacteriota bacterium | reverse complement strand
AAGGAGGCGATTCGCCGCCGTGTGGACGAGTTGCTTGACCTCGTCCAACTCAGGGGATACGGCGCTCGCTATCCCTCCCAGCTCTCCGGCGGCCAGCGCCAACGGGTGGACCTGGCCCGAGCCCTGGCCGTGCAACCCCGGGTGTTGCTGCTCGATGAACCCTTCAGCGCCCTCGATGCCAAGGTGCGCAAGGAGCTGCGGGCCTGGTTGCGCAATCTCCACGACGAAATGCATGTCACCACCGTGATCGTCACCCACGACCAGGAGGAAGCCATGGAGGTGGCCGATCGCATTGTGGTCATGAACGAAGGTCACATTGAACAGATCGGCACACCGGCGGAGATCTACGACCATCCCGCCAGCCCCTTTGTGATGAGTTTCGTGGGCGCCGTCAACATGCTCGCCTCCGGTGCCGTGTCGGTGCAAAGGCCCCTGGCCGGCCCCCAGGACGGGGGCTGGCCAGCCCGGGAGCAGCCGGTCTTTTTCCGTCCCCACGATGTCGAGGTGTCCCTGCACCCCGGCGTTGACACCGTGCCGGCCCGGTTACGTCGCTTGAGCCATATGGGTCGCGATCTCCAGGTCGAAGTGGTGCTGGAGAGTGGCGAAGTGGTGGTGGCCCAGGTACCCCGCGACCAGATCGACCACACCGCCCTGGCCCTGGGGGACCAGGTGCATATCGTCAGCCGTCAGGCACGTACTTTTGTGGCGGATTATTCGATCTGAGGCCACCCCATTCTGGCGCTGCCGCTTCAGATGAAATACATCACCTGGGATTGCCCCAGGCGGTTGCGCTGCTCCAGCAGGTCTTGCAGCGTGGTTTCGCCCAGCACCTGCTGGCGGGCCCCATCCAGGCGGGCGGCGAGGTGCCCCAACACCTCAAATTCCGCCGTCGCCCGGGCCGAGCTGCTGCGGGACGAGCCCTCCCCTTCCAGGCAGTTGACCACCTGGGCCACCGAGACCTCCGCTGGGGGCCGGGCCAGTTGGTAACCCCCCTTTGCCCTGGCGCTGGGCGATCTCGGCCACCTGCAGCACCAGCCCCTGGTCATATACCGCCGCCAGCTCGATCAACGAGACGATGCCGTACTCGGTCTTGGCGCTGAAGCCCACGCTTGATCCCCGGTAATGGCATAGGGATTGTGCCAGAGGCACGGGGCTCCCCTGGCGATGTCGTTGAGATTACAGGGAGGGGCCCTGGGGCTGGATAGCATTGCCAAGTAATCCAATCGGACAACCGTGGTATCTAAATCCCATCGTTCGGCTCGGGCTTCCCTGGCCGCCGTTCTCCTGGCCAGCCAGGCCTGGGCTCCCCTGCTGCTCAGCCTTGGTGTCGGCTCCCTGGCCCAGCCGGCGGTGGCGGCCCAAACTCCAGGTAGGCCCCAGTCGATTCTTGTGGTGAGCTATGCCGTCACCAAGGCGGCCTACGACAAAATCATTCCCCTGTTTGTCGCCGACTGGAAGAAGAAAACCGGCCAGAGTGTCGTCATCAAGACCAGTTATGGCGGCTCCGGCTCCCAGACCCGTGCCGTTCTGGATGGGCTGGAGGCCGATGTGGTGGCCCTGGCGATGACCGCTGATGTCAGCAAGCTGGAAAAAGCCGGTTTGGTGAAGCCCGGTTGGCAAAATGAGCTGCCCAATCAATCCGTGGCAACCAATTCAACCGTGGCCACTTTTGTAAGGCCCGGCAATCCCAAGAAGATTTTCACCTGGAGTGACCTCGACAACAAGAATGTCGAAAGTGTGTTAGCCAATCCCAAGACTTCCGGCGGTGCCCGTTGGAATTTCGTCGCCCTCTGGGGGGCCATCAGCCATAGTGGGGGTGGCGAAGCCGCCGCCAAACGCTTCATCACCGGTGTTTTCAAAAACGCTGAAGTGCTGCCCAAGGATGCCCGGGAAGCTACCGACACCTTCGTCAAGCGCGGCCAGGGAGATGTGCTCTTGAATTGGGAAACTGAGGGGATCTTGGCCAAGCGCAGCGGTCAACTACCTGGTGGGTATCGGGTGTTCAGTCCCAACGTGCTGACGGAAATGCCCATCACCGTGGTGGACAAGAATGCCGACAAACATGGCACCTGCAAGGTCGCCGAAGCCTTCACCCGATTCCTATTCACTCCGGCGGCCCAGAAGGCCTACGCCGACAATGGCCTCAGGCCGGTGACTCCGGAAGGCAAGGCCTATGCCAATGGCAAGTTCCCGAATGTCAAGTTCTTCCGCATTGCCGATCTGGGCGGCTGGGCTGAAACCGATAAGAAGTTCTTTGGCAAGGGCGGCGTTTGGGATCAGATTTTTGCCCAGACCCGTTAAGGGACTCGCCCTTGGTCCGGCTGATGTGGGGACCCAGGCAGCCGGCATGGGTCTGGCGCTGCTGCTGGGCGGTTGCGGGGGCCAGGGCCAGCAAGGCCAGGTCCAGAACCCCCGCTCAACCCAGGGAGGGGGGGATAAGCCCCTGCTGCTCGTCAGCTATGCGGTGACCAAGAGTGCCTATGACAAAATCTTGCCCCGCTTTCAGGCGGCCTGGAAGGCCCAGACGGGTAAGGACCTGGCGATTCGCACCAGCTATGGCGGTTCCGGTTCCCAGACCCGGGCCATCATCGATGGCCTGGACGCCGATGTGGCCAGCCTGGCCCTGGCTGGTGACGTAATGAAGTTGGAGAAAGCCGGTCTGGTCGATCCCGGTTGGGAACAAGAACTTCCCAATG
Organism: Cyanobacteriota bacterium; assembly: GCA_026389255.1. GTDB lineage: Bacteria > Cyanobacteriota > Cyanobacteriia > PCC-6307 > Cyanobiaceae > Cyanobium. The sequence continues at coordinate 4,015 of JAPLIF010000358.1, read as the reverse complement.
GATCGATCATCACCCATTCGGTGGTGGCCTTTCTGACCCGTCCTGGCAATCCCATGGGCATCAACAAGTGGGCTGATCTGGCCCGTCCCGGTGTGAGCGTCGTCACCGCCAATCCCAAGACCTCGGGTAGGGCCCGCTGGAACTTCCTTGGCCTTTGGGGCTCGGTGGCGCGCACGGGCGGCACGGAAGCTCAGGCCAAGGACTTTGTGGCTGCGGTGTACCGCAAAGTTGATAATTTGCCCAGGGATGCCCGCGAAGCCACGGATACGTTTCTTAAGCGGGGCCAGGGGGATGTGCTTTTGAATTATGAAAACGAAGCCATTCAGGCCACCAAAGCCGGAGATCTCAAGGCTCCCTTTGTGGTCCCCGAGGTGAATGTGCGCATTGAGGCGCCGGTGGTGATCGTCGACCGCAATGTCGATCGCCATGGCAACCGGGCGGCGGCCGAGGCCCTGGCCAAGTACCTCAGTTCCGAAGAGGCCCAGCGGATTTTCGCGGAGGAGGGCCTGAAACCCCCCACCGCCAGCCGTCATCGCCATGGCGGCTGGCGACCGGGTGATCCGATCGGCCAGCGCCAATTCAGCCAACTGTTTGGCGACGCTCCTTTGCAGCTCGAATTGGGTGGACACCTCGGTCCCCTTACCCTGGCCTGGGAAAGCTGGGGCCAGCTCAATCGGGCCGCTGACAATGCCGTATTGCTCTTGCATGGTTTCAGCGGCGACAGCCATGCCGCAGGCCCTGCCGGGCCGGGTCATGGAGCACCGGGCTGGTGGGATGGGTTGATCGGTGCTGGGCGTGCCCTGGATACCGATCGCTGGTTTGTGCTCAGTCCCAATGTGTGGGGCGGCTGCCAGGGGAGCACCGGGCCCTCGAGCCTGGCGCCCGACGGCCGGGCCTGGGGGCCGCGCTTTCTCGCGCTGACCATCCGCGATCTGGTGGCGGCGGAGCGGCAACTGGCCAACCACTTAGGCATTGCCCGTTGGCATGCGGTGATCGGCGGTTCCATGGGGGGAATGCGGGCCCTGGAATGGGCGATCGACGAACCCCAGCGGGTCGATCGCTTGCTGTTGCTGGCCACGGCCGCCCGCTGCAGTGCCGAAAATATCCCCTTCCATCTCTGTCAGATCGAGGCGATTCGCCAGGATTCCCATTTTCTTGGCGGGGATTACTACGACGACCCCAGCGGCGGGCCCCAACGGGGTCTGGCCCTGGCCCGATCGATCGCTACGATCACCTACGGCTGCGAACGGGAACTCGACCAACGCTTCGCCGCCGCCGATCCCCTCGGCCGCGAACAGGCGATCGCCACCTTCCTGGCGGCGGAATCCCAGCAATTGGTGCGACGTTTTGACGCCAACAGCTACATCGCCCTCACCCAGGCCATGAATCGCCACGATGTCGGTCGTGGTCGCGGCGGCATTGACTCCGCCCTGGGGCGGATCACGGCCCGGGTGCGGCTGGTGGCGGTGGCCTCGGATCGCCTCTTCCCGCCCCACCGCCATCAAGAGCTGGCCGCCGGTCTGCGCAGCGGCGTCACCGCTTCGACGATGGAGAGCCAACTGGGCCACGATGCGTACGTGCTTGAAGCCGGCAAGCTCTCTGAAATTGTGCGCCAGAGCATGGGCTGAAGGATCGGGCCGGTTGTAATCCTGCCCACGTCCAGCAGCCGGCCCTGGCCATAACCTGTCGGGGCCGCCGTAGGCAGGACCTTGGCTAACTCTCAAGGCTCTGTCGATGAAGTGCCGTTGGCGGCAGCGGCCCGCTTCTGGGCCCGACTTGGGCTGGTCAGTTTCGGGGGTCCGGCGGCCCAGATTGCCCTGCTCTTCGACGAACTTGTGGGGCGGCGGCGCTGGTTATCGGAGCGCCGTTTTCTGCATGCCCTGCAGGTTTGTTTGTTGTTGCCGGGTCCTGAGGCCACCCAACTGGCCATCTATCTGGGCTGGTTGCTGCATGGGGTGGTCGGCGGTCTGATCGCCGGCGGCTTGTTTTTGTTGCCGTCGGTGCTGCTGCTGCTGGGCCTGTCCACCGTTTATGCCCTGTGGGGCCACTTGCCCTTGCTGGCATCGGTGTTCTGGGCCCTGAAACCGGCGGTATTGGCCCTGGTGCTGCAGGCCACCTGGCTGGTGGGACGGCGAACCCTTAGCCATCGGTTCCAGGGGGTGTTGGCCCTGGCGGCCTTTGCAGGATTGGTGCTGCTCAAGTGGCCCTATCCCTGGCTGTTGGTCCTGGCGGCCTGCATCGGGGTCGTGGTCGGGCGGTTTAGACCCACCTGGTTGGAGGCTGGCCGGGGCACCGGCGGGTTCGCTGGGGGGACAGCACCGAAGTCTCCCCCCACCGGCTATCTCCACGACGACGCCACCCCGCCACCAGCCCATGCCCTGCCCTCCCCCCGGAGACTTTCACTGACCTTGCTGGCCACAGGCCTGGCCCTGGGGGGGCCGCTGTTGCTGCTCTCCCGGCTGCAGGGCTGGAGCGGTTTGCTGGCGACGATGGCCCGTTTTTTCACCCGGGTGGCCCTACTCAGTTTTGGCGGTGCCTACGCCGTGCTGCCCTACGTGAGCCAGGGCGCGGTGACGGACTTCGGCTGGTTGCAACCGGCCCAGATGCTGGATGGCCTGGCCCTGGGGGAGACGACCCCTGGGCCCCTGATCATGGTCGTGGCCTTTGTGGGGTTCATGGGGGGTTGGAACACCAGTGGCTCCCTGGGCCTGGCCTGGCTGGCGGGACTGGTGGCGGTGTGGTTCACCTTCTTGCCCTCCTTTGCCTTCATCCTGATCGGGGCGCCCCTGGTGGAGGCCAGTCGCGACCGGCCCCGTCTCCTGGCCCCCCTGTCGGCAATCACGGCCATGCTCACCGGCGTGATCGCCAGCCTGGCGGTGGTCCTGGCGGGTCCGGTTCTGTGGCCCCAGGGGCCGGCGGCCGGGGTGGATGGGGTGGCCCTGCTCCTGGTGGCGCTGGGCCTGGTTCTGCTGCTGGGGGCCCGCTGGCGGGTGTTGAGCCTCATCGGGACTGCGGCCCTGGTGGGGGTCGGCCGCTGGCTCTGGCTGCGATTTTGCGCTTGAGGGAGGGGGCAACGGCAGCATCAGATGGCCCGAATGCTCAACCAGCCCAGATCTCCTCAAGATCGATCACCAAGCCGGGAAACTTCGCAGCCGCCTTCAGCCGGGAGGCATCATTCAAGGCGCAGAAGCGAGGCGCCTGGGTGACGGGGTGCGAACTCCATACCTCCACGGTTTGCAGCAGCGGCAGCACCAACCAGCCCAGCTGTGCTCCATCTGCTGGCCCCCCTGGCGGCGATCACGGCAATGCTGACCGCGGTGATCGCCAGCTAGGCGGTTGTCCTGGCGGGCCCGGTGCTCTGGCCCCAGGGGTTGGCTTCAGAGCCGGGGCAACTCCGCTACCGGCAGGGGCGCGTGTTGGGGGTGGAGGGCCGCCCGATGTTCGCCGGCCACCAGGCGATTGAGGGCGTTGACAAAGGCCTGGGCCGCTGCCACAACGATGTCGGTGTCGGCGGCATGGCCCGAATAGAGCACCCCACCAGCCCGCAGTCGGATGGTCACATCGCCCATGGCATCGATGCCTTCGGTGACACTTTTGACTGAAAATTCCACAAGTTCGTTGGGCACCTGGGCCAGGTGATTGAGCGCCTGGCAGACCGCATCCACCGGACCGGTGCCGATGCAGGCCTCGCTGCGTTCGCTGCCATCCTCCGTTTCGAGGGTGACGGTGGCGGTGGGCAGCAGACCGGTGCCGCAGCTCACCTGCACCCTTTTGAGGATGAAACGGGCTTCATCCTGCTGTTGCACCTGCTCGCTGACGATGGCTTCGAGGTCGCGATCGGAGATCTCCCGTTTGCGATCGGCCAGTTCCTTGAAACGGGCAAAGGCATCATTGAGGTCTTCGCCGTCGAGGTTGTAGCCCATTTCCTCCAGCCGGGCCCTGAAGGCACTGCGACCGGACAACTTGCCCAGGGAAAGGCGGTTGTCGCTGAGGCCGATGGTGCGGGCGTCGATAA
>JAPLIF010000347.1 GCA_026389255.1 Cyanobacteriota bacterium | reverse complement strand
TGGCCGACTTCGATGCCGCGGGTGGCTTCCAGATGCTGGGAGCCATCGTGCAGGCAGCGGTCCCCGGGTTGGGCGGCGCGCAGGTCCACGCTCTGGGGCAGGGGGCCGAGATCGGCCCAGGTGGCGCCCACCCGATGGCTGTCAGCCGTGTTGGCCCCGCAGACGAACCGTGGCAGCTCCAGGGCGGTGGGGTCCGCCAGCCTCAGGAAGTGGCGTTCAAGGCGCGGGGTGAAGTCTGGTTTGGGGCTGGCTGACCAGGCAACACCCGGTGCCGTGCCTTGCTGGGAAAAAGTGTCATCAGCCAGGTCGGGTCCCAGGGAGCCGAAGGGGATGGCGTCGAGGGCCAGGGGCAGCTTCCAGCGTTGGACGAGGGCGCTATCGAGGGGAGCCACCTCCAGCAGGCCCCCGTGGTCGGCCAGGACTGCGCTAAGGGCATTGGCCAGTTTCACCTCATTGAGCTGCTGGTCGCCCCGCAGGATCACGAGCACGGGCTGCACCAGACCGTCGGCGAAGCGGGCCGCCTGCAGCAGCACCTTGACGATCTGGGTGGGGTGGAAGCCATGGGCTGTGGCCAGGGCTTCGATGGTGGTTTGTCCCGGAGTGGCCAGGGTGCGGCAGGGGTCGGGGCCCAGGGGTACCGCCTCACTCGCCAAGGAAACGGCCCTTTCCTGGTTGGCGGCATAGCGACCATCGGAACTGGCCAGGACCAGGTCTTCGCCGGCTTCGGCCGTGACCATGAACTCCTGGCTGGCGGACCCGCCGATGGCCCCGCTGTCGGCCTCGACGGCCACGGTGCGCAGGCCACAGCGGGCAAAGATGCGGCGATAGGCGCCATCCATTGCGGCGTAGGTCTGGCGCAATGAGGCCTCGTCGGCGTGGAAGGAGTAGGCGTCTTTCATGATGAATTCGCGTCCCCGCATCAGGCCGAAGCGGGGACGGATCTCATCGCGAAACTTTGTCTGGATCTGGTAGAGGTTGACCGGCAGCTGGCGGTAGGAGCGGATCAGGTCTGCGGCCAGGGCGGTGATGACCTCTTCGTGGGTGGGACCCAGTCCCTGTTGCCGGCCCTGGCGATCGGTGAGGTGGAACATGATGCCTTCGCCCGCCGTGTAGCCGGCCCAGCGGCCGCTGCGCTCCCAGAGCTCGGCGGGTTGGAGCTGGGGCAGCAGCACTTCTAGGGCGCCGCTGCCATTCATTTCCTCACGCACGATCTGGGAGATCTTCTGCAGGACACGCCAAAGCAGGGGAAGGTAGGCGTAGATGCCGGAGCTGATGCGGCGTGTGTACCCGGCGCGCAAGAGCAATTTGTGCGAGACGATCTCTGCCTCCGCCGGATCGTCCCGAAGCGTCACCAGCATCAGGCGGGAGACGCGCATGGCCAGAAGTCAAGAAGTGAGCGGACCCTACCATCGGTGCCCCTGGGGCCTCCGACAAGCTCCTGCAAGCGAAGTGGGGTTTGAACTGCTTGGGAGTCGGGGTTAGCTTTGAACCGATTTTTTGGGCCTAGGCCCCACTTCCCTGATGGGGCAGGAGGCCTTTGCAAGGAATCTGCCAAGGAGTGTTAACAAAATTGGAAATATCTGCTAAGTTGCCAGGCAATCTGGTTGGCTGCCGCGTTTCATGCTCGCCCCATCGGCTACCGCATTCATTGGCACCGTTGGCGCTAATGGGGTTCAGGCATTGGCTTCATCCCTGAGTCAGGGGAATGGGGCTTCAGGCCCTGGGCCGAACGAGGAGCTGTTGATCAATATCGATGATGTACAAAAAGCCCTAAACCGCTCCCGCGCTTCAGTATACCGCTATACAAATACCGATCCGCGCAACCTCAATCCACCCTTTAACCCCCGCAAGCTCAATCCCGAGTACCGCGCCGATCAAAGGGATCCGCTGATGTTCCATCCCAATGAGGTGGCCCGTTTTGCCAGAGATGTGCTGCGCATCAAGGAAGTGACGGTGGAAGTGCTCAATTCACCCTCTACCGCCACCCAACAATTACTGGGATCCATCTTGGAGGAGCTCCGCGCCATTCGTCAGCACCTCGATCACATGGAAGCTCCGCCCAGTCAGCTCAACCACCATCGCCACAGCAGTCAGGCCCGCCCGGCCGCTTGAGCCCTCAGCACCGTCTTCCTCCGTGAGGTTGGCCCTCCCTAGGCGAGGCGTTGCAGCAGAACCCCCTCGTAATCCAGGGCCCGGAACACCGGTGCCGGGTCGCTGAAGCCGGCTGCTTCCACCAGGGCTGCCAGTCGCGACGATCCGATCGGATGCACGGCTTCCGTGAGTCCCCTCAGGGGTTCATCGTTGGCGGTCGTTTCCCCATCCAGGGGACCGGCGGCCCGCTGAAAGGCCAGTCGCGCCGCCGCCAATTGTTCCTGGAGGGCCGACTTCCCGCCCTGCATCAGATCCACCAGCAGCACCTGACCTCCTGGCCGCAGACTGCGGGCCAGGGCTGTGAGAAATCGCAGTTTGCTGCCGTCATCGGGCAGGCCCTGCAGCACCAAAACCGCAAGGGCGCCGTCGAAGCCCGTGGTGGTATCGAGATCTTCCAGTCGGGCGTCCTGCCAGGTGATGCCCGAGCCACCGCTGGCTTGCTCGCTGGTCAACCTTTCCCGGGCGGCAGCCAGCATGGCCGGCGAGGGATCGATGGCGGTCAGTCGCCAATCAGGGCGTTGGCGTCGGGCCTCCAGTAATTCGGCGCCCGTGCCGCAACCGGCCACCAGAATCGACGCGCCTGGGGTTGCCCCTAAGGGGGAGCTGGCCAGCAGGGCTACGCCCAGGCGGGCCAGGCTGCTGTAGCCGGGGATCAGGAGCTGGGCAATGCGGTCGTAGCGGGCCGCGGCGGTATCGGACAAGGCGGTATCGGACAAGGAACCCAGGCGATGGCGCCATGCTAGGCAGTGCCCCTGTCGGTCTTTTTG
>JAPLIF010000249.1 GCA_026389255.1 Cyanobacteriota bacterium | reverse complement strand
CGAAGAGCGCAGCAAACCCGTGATCCGTGTCGATCGGCTTGAGTTGTTGGGCAGCAAGCGCGATGGCGAAGCTGGAGGGTTTGCCGCTGGCGGAAACTTCGGCGGCGGCGAACCCAGCGAAGAAGAAGTGCCGTTCTGAGGCCCTGGCTCCCAGGCAAAGTCGGCCTGATCGCCCGTTTGCCTGGGAGCGGCCCCAACCACGGGTGCCGATGGCCGATCAAACCCAGCAGCCCTCCTGAGCGCGCCAAGAGATGCGCAGTCCAAGGGACCTCCCATGGGCAAGGGCCAAGGCCGTATTGAAAATTCCTCAATCGGCTTGGCGAACGTCATCGCCCGCAGCCAATGAACGCCAGCAGCGGTGGGACCAACCGCTGCACTTTCAGTTCTGCAGAGCCCTGGCAGTGGGGACACAATTGATCCGCTTGACTTGTTAGCCAGCCGGCTGGGAATCCGGGAGGGCCTCAGTGGGAGTCGCGGCCCCGCTTCCACACCCGCAGCCCCAGCCAAACCACCACCGCCAAGATCAACAACGCCAGCAGCTTATTGACGATGCCCTCAAAGGGCTTGATAAAGCCCAGCACCCGGGTCCAGTTGCTGCCCAAGGCCCAGCCAGCCGCCGTCAGGGCCAGGTTCCACACCAGACTGCCGGCAGTGGTCCAGAACAGAAACGGCCCGAAAGGCATGAGCTCAATGCCGGCCGGCACCGAAATCAGGGTGCGGATGGCGGGAAGCAGCCGCCCCCAGAACACCACGGCGGCCCCGTGGCGGCCAAACCAGTGGCGCGACGCATCCAGCTCCTTCACCGAAACGCCGACCCAGCGGCCGTTGCGCTCGACCCACTGCTTGAGGCGCTCCTCGTTGACTAAGCGGCCCATGCCGTACCAGGGCAGGGCCCCCACCACGGTGCCAAGCAGGCCGGCCAGCACAGCCAGGGCAAAATTCAACTTGCCCTGGCCCACGTAGAAGCCGGCCAGGGGCATGATCAGCTCCGAGGGAATCGGCGGAATCACGTTTTCCAGCACCATGGCCGCGAAGATTCCCAGGTAGCCCCATTGGGTGACCCACTGCTCCACGACGGCATTGAGGGAGTGCAACATTGGCTTGGGTCGGGCAATGGTGTGAATGCAGGCCGCCGAACGGCCTTACCTGATAATTGTGAAGGAGCGTGGCCAATCACCACGGGGCACGGGGGAGCAACAAACCCCTGCAGACTGGACGGCCGGGTCCGATTCAGACCCTCAGCACAAGGGCCCTTAGGCCGGCAACCAAATTGATCGCCAGAAGCATGGTTTACCTTGCTCTGCCATAAAAAAGCCCCTCCCAAACAGGAATTGGGAGGGGCAAAAGGATTACGGCCGTTAAATCCTCAGTAGCGGTAGTGAGCCAGCTTGTAGGGGCCTTCCACAGGCACATTGATGTAGGCGGCCTGCTGGGGGCTGAGCTCGGTGAGCTTGGCGCCGATTTTGTCGAGATGGAGGCGGGCCACCATTTCGTCAAGATGCTTGGGCAGCACATACACCTCTTTGCCGTACTGGGAGCCCTTGGTGAAGAGCTCGATCTGGGCCAGTACCTGGTTGGTGAAGGAGTTGCTCATCACGAAGCTGGGGTGGCCGGTGCCACAGCCCAGGTTCACCAGTCGGCCTTCGGCCAGCAGCAGCAGGCGATTGCCACTGGGCAGAATGACGTGATCCACCTGGGGCTTGATGTTGTCCCAGGCGTACTGCTTCAGGGATGCCACGTCGATTTCGTTGTCGAAGTGCCCGATGTTGCAGACGATCGCTTGGTCCTTCATTTGGATAAGGTGCTCATGGCGGATCACCTGGAAGTTGCCGGTGGCGGTCACAAAGATGTCGACATCCTTGACCACATCTTCAAGGCGCACAACGCGATAGCCCTCCATGGCCGCCTGCAGCGCACAGATCG
>JAPLIF010000367.1 GCA_026389255.1 Cyanobacteriota bacterium | reverse complement strand
TATGGCAGCAGGGATTGATTTTGATTCAGGCGGTTTAGGCGTCGATGAATGTTGTTGGAAACCTAGACCGCGGCTGGAGCAGGGGGGCGGTGTGTCTGCTGTTACAGCCGTTATGGGGCGCCATCCCTAGAAAACGCCCAGCCAACCGTCTTCTGTCCCTCCGCCGGCCGTGACATGACCTCCGAACAGGCTGCCCAGCTGATCGACAACACCCTCGACCTGGTGCACCAGCGCCTCCAGGACCTGGAATCCCAGTCGTTGCGGGCCGAGCAGAACGCCCTGGCGGCCGAATTCCGCGAATGGCGCCAGCCCATCGGTGGCCACATCGACCTGATGGTGTTTGCGCACCCCTGATCTCACCGCGGCGGCGTTGTCATCCGCCGCCGGCGGTGTTCCAGCCAGCGCCAGCAGCCCAGCCCGCTGGCCGCGGCGATCAGAGCACCCACCAGCACCGAGCCCAGGAACAGCCGACTGGAGAAGTCCCAGCCCAGTTGACCCAGGTTCCTGGGGTTGAAATTCTTCAGATGGGACCAAGCTGGCCCCGGCCCCATCAACAGCGAGCCCAGTTGGTAGTTGAGCCAGAACAGCGGCAGGTTGGTGACCGGGTTGCTGATCCAGGTGCCAGCCACCGCCAGGAGCCTGTTGCCGCGGAGGGCGCCGGCCAGGCCCGCTCCCAGCAGCATCTGGAACCCGAAGATCGGCAGGCAGCCGATGAATACGCCGAGGGCCAGACCCCTGGCCTGGTGACCGGGGCTGCCCTCCTGGCGCCGGAACCAGTCGATGGCCCTGCCCAGGTCCCGGCGCAGCCTTCGGCCCAACAGCCGGATGGGACTCATCGGCCCGATCCAATCGGCCCAGCGGGGCCCAGGGTCGTCGATGGCGACCGAGACTGGCTGGGATGACGGGGCATGAAGGCTGTGGGCGAACCAACATCCGGTGAGCGCGTTGAACCTAGGGAGTCACCGGTCGGTTCGGGGAGTGCTGTGGACACCATCGCCGCCATCGCCACCGCCGTGGCCCCCGGCCAGGGCAGCGTGGCGATCGTGCGGCTGTCGGGGCCCGAGGCGGAGGCCATCGGCAGGCGGCTATTTGAGGCGCCGGGCCAGCAGGAGTGGGCCAGCCACCGGGTGCTCTATGGCCATGTGCTGCATCCCCAGAGCGGACGATCGCCGAGATGATTGGGGCCCGGGGCCAGCGGGCGGCCCAGCTGGCCATGGCCGGCCTGGAGGGGGGCTTGCAGCGCCGCATCACCGCCCTGCGGGAGCGACTGCTCGACCAGCTGGCCGAATTGGAGGCGCGGCTGGATTTCGAGGAAGATCTGCCCCCCCTGCAGCCCGAGGCCGTGATCGACGGCTTGACCGCGGTGCGGGCCGAGCTAGAGGATCTGGTGCGGGAGGCGGAGCAGGGCCAGCGCCTGCGCGAGGGCTTGCGGGTGGCGATTGTGGGCCGCCCCAACGTGGGCAAATCGACGTTGCTGAATCGCCTCAGCCGCCAGGATCGGGCGATCGTGACGGACCTGCCCGGCACCACCCGCGACCTGCTCGAAAGCGAGCTGGTGCTGGAGGGGGTGCCCCTCACCCTGGTGGACACCGCCGGCATCCACGCCACCGAGGATCCGGTGGAGCGGCTGGGCATCGGTCGCAGCCAGGGCGCCCTGGCGGCAGCCGATGCGGTGCTGCTGGTCTTTGATGTGGCCTCCGGCTGGGGCCTGGCCGATCAACGGGTGCGGGAGCTGGTGCCCGAGGGGGTGCCGTTGCTGCTGGTGGGCAACCAGTGCGACCGCTGCGGCCTGGAGGCTGGAATTGTGGAGGGTGGAGCGGTGGAGGCTGGAGCCCCCGCCCAGGTGCACATCAGCGCCCTCAACGGCGCCGGCGAGACGGAGCTGGGCCAATTGCTGCTGCAATGCTGCGGCGCCAGTGCCAGCGAGGGATTGCAGGTGGCCCTCAACGACCGCCAACGCCAGCTGGCCGCCGCCGCCGCCACCTCCCTGCAGCGCAGCCTGGAGGCCGCCGCCGACGGCCTGCCCTGGGATTTCTGGACGATCGATCTAGCCGCCGCCGCAGCCACCCTGGGGGAGATCACCGGTGAGACCGTCACCGAGGCGGTGCTGGATCGGGTGTTTTCGCGGTTTTGTATTGGGAAGTGAGGGGGGGTGTTGACGGAGCGCCCCGCCACTGGTGATCAGCAAGACCGCTCATGGCATTGCGGCGCAGATCGTGGCTACGTGCTCCACTAGCGCCTCGGCCTGCTGGTGCCAGTGCTGCCGGTCCAGGTCCATGGTCTCCGGTTCAGCGTCATAACGGAATTGCACCGCGAAGACCGTGAACGCTTCCAGGGGCAGGAAGGGCTCCACGTTGCCGCCTCGATCTGTGATTCGCCCGAACAGGGCGGTGAGGTTGTGGATGAAGGGTGGGTCATCGCCGAGGCTGAACAGCCAGGCCTTAAGGGCTTTCTCCACCGCCTGCTGAATCTGGAAGCCCCAGTTGGCTTCGTCAGCAGCAGGATCCTGCAGAAGTGACGCTGCCTGGAGATCCCGGCGGGCGATCTTCAGCAGGGACTCGGATTCAGGATTGGCCATGCAGCACCCTGCCTTCGCGGTAGGCCCTGGCGATGACGTGGCTGATCCAGTTGCGCCGCTCGTCTACCTGGGACTGGGAATAGAGGAGCAGGTCCACGGGGATGCGGTGATGGGCGAGCTTGCGCCATAGCCGGCCCAGGGTTTCGAAGCGGTTGTGCTGCGCCAGCCAGCCATCGTTGGCGGTGATCAGCAGGTCGATATCGGAATCAGGCCGAGCCTCCCCACGGGCATGGGAGCCAAACAGCCGCACCTCCGCCCCCGGGATCTCCTGAAGGATCTCAGCCGCCATCTGCTGCAGCTGGGCTTCGTTGACGGTGCTTGCTGGGGTGGCGCTGGTGGTTGTGGTCATGGCTTCACCTTCACTCTCAGTCTGCCGCCAGTTCCGCCAGCATCAGTTGGAATTGCTTTGGCACCGGCACCTGCTCGGCCAGGGGGAGGCGGCGCAGGTTTTCCAGAGCCTCGAAGTCGGACGCCGCTGGTGCAGCAGCTTTCACCGGATCGAAGCCGGTGTAGCGGGCGTAGAGGGGCAGCACTTCGAGCACGGCCTCCAGTGCGGTTGCTGATCACCGAGAGAAACAGCGGCCAATCCTGCTCGCTCGCCTCGGCGAAGAAGACCCGTACGCCCCCATTGGCCCGCTCGCCCTTGCGGGCTTCGTTGATCACACTGGTGTCAACCAAGAACATGACCAGTGGTGTCAAGCCAAGACATCGGCCGCTACACCCCCGTGCTCCCGGCGCTCAAAGTCGTCATCCCGGCCGACATCGGGCATGGCGGCCAAGAGTTCGGCCAACGGGCGGCGCTGTGGAGTGAGCAAAGCCGCCGCCAGGATGGTGCGGTGCTCTGCCTGGGCGCTGTGGCCATGGGACCCGGCACGCTTTTTGAGGGCCTTCACCACCGCCTCATCGACGCCGCGCACGAGCAAATCAGCCACGTCCACCCTATGTCTAATAGCAAAGCTAGCGGAGGCTGGAATCAGCGAGCTCGCGCTGACTCCAGCCGCGCTGTTCGCGCCGCGTGATCAGCTGCTGCACCACCGCGAAGCGAGTGGCCAGATCCTGATAAGCTTGTTGCAGATCAGGGTCGGCCAGAAAGGTGTCGCGCACCTCTCGCCAGCTGGGGTGGTGTCTGGGGGCGGAGTGTTCAGTGTTGCTCATTTCAGGAGGTGGGGTCGGTGGCGAGGAAGTCAGCCATGAGCTTCTGAGTTTTTTTAAGCTCAGCCTTGGGTGTCTTCTGGGTTTTCATCAGGAAGCCGTGCACCATCACGAAGCGGCGGCTACTTGCAGCGAAGAACACCATGCGAAAGGTGCCTACCAGCCCGTTGACCTGACGTTACCCCTTTATCGGTCCACACCGAGCGTCCAATCCGACCAACCAAATCCTATTGCCCCGCAGTTGATCTTGTTCTTTGAGTCAATAGATACTACTTCTTCAAAAAAGTGCCTCGAAGTCCTGAAGTAGTCGATCTCGCTGCTGTAACTGGCTTGAAAGCACTTTTTGCAGGTCATCGGTTGCCTGATGTAAGTGGATCAGTTGCCCCTTGATCTCCTGCAGAGGCTCCTCAAGGGCAGTGATGCGCTGCATGCTCTGATGATCAAGACAATCCTTTAGCTGTAGCTGCCAACAGCGCCCGATCAGTTGGGTGCGTTGCTTCTTGATCAGCTGATCTAGATGTTTACTCAGGCGAGATTGAAGACCCTTGCCGATCCCAGGCAATTCAGTGACGCGGTTGATGTGGCAGCGCAGCTGTTCACCGTCGACCAGCCCATGGCTCTCCAAAGTGGCCATTCGACCCTCACCAAAACCCTCGATCTGCCAGGTGCGGATTTTTTCCTGCTTCAACCAGTTGTTCAACCATCGCTCTTCCTGTTCGACTACTACATATTGAAGCAGGTCAGTACTCATCACAATTGGATCCTGAATCCCTCGCGAATGCTCCAGAAGAGTGGTGTCAAGACCGCTTAGTTGTTGGAGTAAAATGTATTGGCGGTGCTTGAGGCGGTCGACAGTATCGCTTATGCCTTTGGCTGTAGAATCTGCAAACCAGATTAGCTTGAAAAGAATGTTCTGTCGCTGGGCACTCCTGCCCAAACCCAACACCTGTCCCAGCTTGTGGCGGAGCGACTTCATGCGTTTCTCGAGGCTAGGCTGATCAATAAGACGGCTGGGTTCCCCACCCTTACTCATGATATCAGTCAGGATGTGCTCCAGTGCGAGCAGTTGATTCGTCACCTCAATTTTGAGCTGCAGTAGCCGCTGTCTCCGGTAGTGATGGGCTAGCAGTTGTTGGTAAAGATCTGAATACCGGTTTAGAAGGACTTGAATATCGATCTTTACCGCATCAGTCCCCTGATGGGGCACGGCTGAAGTGACGGAAGTCTTTCTTACTGTGGAGGCTTTGGCTATTGGTTTGGCGTAGGAATTCAAGAAACTGGCGGCTTTCTTCGGACGGCTGTCGTAGGTGGCAGTCGCGTTCATGGGAGAACTAAATTAGTCTATCTTAAGGAAAAAAGTGAGCTAATCGCTATAACTTGTTGCCTCCGGCGACAGGTTGCGTCCAGGCCCTTGGGGTTTCTCTCAAGCAATCGGCCGTCAAGAATGGTCAAAAGCCTTGCTGGAACTGCCTCGTAGTACTGAAGCAGGGCCGCCAGGCCGCTGAGAGATCAAATGCCCAGCAAAAGCAGATATGGCTGCCGTGCAGGCAGTTTCGGTCTGCGATGGCCATGGGGTGCGGTGTCCCATCAAGAGCCACCATGCCCGCCCCATCGCCCACCACGAAGGTGACGTGCTGGGGCTCCAGTGGTTGGGGCGCCTGCAGCGCCATCAGCTCTTCCAGGGCCTTGGGGCGGCCATGGTGCGCCGGAGTTGCTCATTGGCGTGTGGCGGTGCATCGAGTGCGGCGGCAAAGCGCTCGAACGGCTCAGCTCCCACCCTGAGCCAGGCCTGCTCGATCAGCAGCTCTTGGGCGGCCAAGCGGGTCGCCTGCAGCACGGTCGATCAGGGCCTGATCCTTGGGCGTGACCCGCAGGTTCCAGCTCAGACGGGCGGAGGCGGTCACGGCGCAGCTTGGAACTGAAGGCGATCCCAGCTGGACTGGTATTCGGCGACTATCACTGCTTCACGGGATTACCCCATCGCGAATCGTTTTCAATGCTGTCCCCATTTCCTTGACGCATCGATCTGCCCCTTGCTCCATCTCCGCTACAGACGCGCGCTGAGTAAATTTTTCTACCGCTGATTCTAGTGCTGATTTAACGTTTAATAAGTTTGGGTCGCGTCCAATCAATTTTCCCATAAAATAAGCTACCATATATCTGCCGCCTTCCCTCACTTTTGGATCCTTGTTAGAGTTGACTAACATCGATATGGCTGCGCACCGTAGGTCGGCGTCGATATCGGCCGACTGTGCCAATGAAGGACCCGTTGACGACAACAAGTAGGCCGCGCCCCCAATCATGATTGCGAGTTTGATTGTGCGCATTGCAATTCAACCTAAGGGTCGCAGGTTATTCGAAGAAAATTTAACATCAATTGGATTGTAGACTGATTCCCAATCGTTTTTAGACTCGCGTGACAGCGGAAGGACTTGGATGTCCCCCTGGTTGCCATTCTGCTACTAAGACCTTTGGGACGCCCCAGTCCCGAGCCACACCCCCCATGCCCGGCCCCTTCCTCTCCTTCACGCCGGCCCTGGAGGCCCAACTGCGCGCCTGGCTGGATGAAGATCTGGGCCGCGGTGATCTCACGGCCCCGGCCTTGGCGGGACGGCCGGCCCGGGCCCACTGGATTTGCAAGGCGGAGGGGGTGCTGTGCGGTGGACCGTTGGCCTTGGCGCTATTTCGCCTGCTGGATCCCCGGGTGGAGGGGCGTCTGTTGGTAGCGGATGGCGACCCGTTGGCAAAGGGTCAGCGGCTGCTGGAGCTCTCGGGGGATGCCTCCGCGCTGGTGGCCGCCGAACGCACCGCCCTCAACCTGGTGATGCGCCTCTCCGGCATCGCCACGGCCACCGCCGCGTTGGTGGCCCAGCTGGCCGGCAGTGGCGTGCGCTTGGCCGACACCCGCAAGACCACGCCGGGGCTGCGGGTGCTGGAGAAATACGCCGTGCGCTGTGGGGGCGGCATCAACCACCGCCTGGGCCTGGATGACGCCGCCATGCTCAAGGAAAACCACCTGGCCTGGAGCGGTGGCGTTGCAGCGGCGATTGCGGCGGTGCGCTCCCAGGCCCCCTGGCCCAGCCGCATCATCGTCGAGGCCGAAACCGCCTCCGAAGCCGAAGCCGCCGTGCTGGCCGGCGCCGATGGCGTGCTGCTCGATGAATTCCCGCCCGCCGATCTCGCCGCCTTGGTGCCGCGGCTGCGGGCCCTGGCGGCCGGCCGCTCCCTGGTGCTGGAGGCATCCGGCATCCAGCCCGATCAGCTGCGCCTTTATGCGTCCAGCGGCGTCGATCTGATCTCCACCAGCGCCCCGGTGACGCGATCGTCCTGGCTGGATCTATCGATGCGCTTTGAGGCTGTGATCGCCTGAGGGCTGCTACGGCCCGCGCTCCGTCGGCTGACGGTGGATGATCGCTGGGTGTGCCTGCCGTCCCCAGAGCCTTCCCACCATGCTGTCGGTTTTCCATCGCCTCTCCGAACGGCTGCAGCTGGCCCTGGATCTCTCCTTCCCTGATGCGGCCTCGGCGGCCCGGGAGGCAGGTCGGCCTCTGGATCCCCAGTTGGTGGCTGCCAGCAAGCCCGAATTCGTCGACTTCCAGGCCAATGGGGCCCTGGCCCTGGCCAAGCCGCTGGGGCTGAAGCCCCGGGCCATCGCTGAGAAGATCGCGGCGTGGCTGCAGGCCGATCCCGCCTTCACCGCCCTCTGCCTCGAGCCGGAGATCGCCGGCCCGGGCTTCCTCAACCTGCGCCTGCGGCCCGAGGCTCTGGCGGCGGAGGTGGCCTCACG
>JAPLIF010000111.1 GCA_026389255.1 Cyanobacteriota bacterium | reverse complement strand
AACCGGGCGAGGCGGTGGTGGCGGCAGCGGGGGGGCTGCATCGCTTTATGGGCTGGTCGGGGCCGCTGCTTACCGACTCGGGCGGTTACCAGGTCTTCAGCCTGGCGGCCATCAATCGCATCGACGACGGAGGTGTGCTGTTTCGATCGCCCCGGGATGGATCCCGCCACACCCTGACTCCGGAAACGTCGATGCGGATTCAGATGGCCCTGGGGGCTGATGTGGCCATGGCCTTTGACCAGTGTCCGCCCTATCCGGCCAGCGAGAGTGAGGTGGCCGAAGCCTGCCGCCGCACCCACCACTGGTTGGAGCGCTGCGTGGCCGAACACTCCGGCGACGGGCAAGCCCTGTTCGGCATCGTGCAGGGGGGCTGCTTCCCCGCCCTGCGCCTCGCTTCTGCCCAGCGGGTGGCGGCCCTAGATCTGCCCGGCATCGCCGTGGGAGGGGTCAGTGTCGGCGAACCGGTGGAGGAAATGCACCGCGTCGTGCGCCTGCTGGGGCCCGTGCTGCCGGAGGCCAAGCCCCACTACTTGATGGGCATCGGCAGCCTGCGGGAGATGGCCATCGCCGTGGCCCAAGGCTTCGACCTGTTCGACTGTGTGCTGCCGACCCGGCTGGGCCGCCATGGCAGTGCCCTGGTGGGCGGCGAACGCTGGAACCTGCGCAACGCCCGCTTCCGCGAGGACCACACCCCCCTGGATGAACGCTGCCGCTGTCTGGCCTGTCGCCAGCACAGCCGCGCCTATCTCCACCATCTGCTGCGCAGTGAGGAGATGCTGGGCCGCACCCTGCTGAGCCTGCACAACCTCACCACCTTGTTGCGCTTCAGCGACGCCATGGCCCAGGCCATCCAGGAGGGCTGTTTTTCAGAGGATTTCGCTCCCTGGGATCCGGCCTCTGCGGCTGCCCACACGTGGTAAGTTCCAGCCATCGTGAGAAGGGCCCAATCGGCCCCAGGACCCATGGCTCTCCCCCTGCTGGCCTCCCTGTCGGCTCCCGCCTCTCTGCATCTTCTGGGTCAACTCCCAGAGGCCTACCAAGCCTTCGGCCCCTTGGTCGACATCCTGCCGATCATTCCCTTGTTTTTCCTGCTGCTGGCCTTCGTCTGGCAAGCCTCCGTGGGTTTTCGCTGAAATCATCAGCGTTTTTCGCCCAGGACCGCTCGGGCGAACCGGGGCAACGAGAGCATGCGCCGCCAGCGAGCAGGCTCTTTTACAAGCCGATACAACCATTCAATCTGCAGGGCCCCCATCCATTGCGGGGCCCTTTTTTTCGTGCCGGCCCAGACATCGAAACTGCCGCCGACCCCCATCCACAGACCCGTGCGGGGCCGGGGCCGTTCCCGGATCCAGACCTCCTGGCGGGGCACCCCCAGGGCCACCAGAACCAGATCAGGTCGGCACACTTCCAACTGATATTCCAGGGCTGTCCACTGCTCGGGGGAGAGATAGCCATGGCTGCTGACAACGATCTGGAGCCCGGGAATCTGCTGCTCCAGCCGGGCCTTGAGGCTGGCCATCACCGCCGGGCTGGCGCCCACCAGGGCGACCCGCCAGCCCGCCGCCGGGGCCTGTTCAAGCAGGGCCCGGGCCAGTTCGATACCAGGGCAGCGGCGCACCCGGTAGCCCTGCCTCCCCAGGGCCCACACCACGCCGGCCCCATCGGGAATCACCAGGTCGGCCTGCTCAATGACGGAGCCGAGGATCCGATCGGCCCGCGCCGCCATGGTCATCTCGGCGTTGAGGGTGACCACCTGGCCGCCCCCGCGCCGATGCAGGTCAAGGGCCGCCTGGAGGCAATCGGGCTCAATGTTGACGGGAACCCCCAGAACATGGCTGCGGCGCGGGGAAGTGATCGTTGCTGCCATGGGGGAGGCTCCGGCGGTGGAGAATCTATGGCCGCGATCAGGAAGAACGGTCAGATTTGATGACACTCAGCGGTTCCAGCGCCCCATCCCCCACCAGCCCATCCCCTGGGCCCCCCCGAAGTGCGGCGGAGCGGCTCTACGCCCTGGACGCCCAAATCGAGGCCGTGGTGATGGAGCGGCAACACCCGGTGAGCGGCCTGTTGCCGGCCAGCACCGCCAACACGGTTCACGGCAACTACGCCGACGCCTGGGTGCGGGACTGCGTCTACTCGATCCAATGTGTCTGGGGGCTGGCCCTGGCTTACCGCCGCCAGCAAGCCTCGCCCCGCAGGGCCTATGAACTGGAG
Source organism: Cyanobacteriota bacterium (assembly GCA_026389255.1). GTDB lineage: Bacteria > Cyanobacteriota > Cyanobacteriia > PCC-6307 > Cyanobiaceae > Cyanobium. The sequence continues at coordinate 713 of JAPLIF010000111.1, read as the reverse complement.
CAGCGGGTGCTGCAGCTGATGCGCGGGCTGCTGATCGCCATGATGCGCCAGGGCAGCAAGGTCGAACGGTTCAAAACCAGCCTGGATCCCCTCGATGCCCTCCACGCCAAATTCGATTCCAGCAGCGGCGAACCCGTTGTGGCCGATGACGGCTGGGGCCATCTGCAGCTGGATGCCACGGCGGTCTTCCTGCTGCAGCTGGCCCAACTGACCCGCTCCGGTCTGGTGGTGGTGCGCAACCATCACGAGCGGGATTTCATCCAAAACCTGGTGTATTACGTGGCCCGGGCCTATCGGGTCGCCGACTACGGCATCTGGGAACGGGGCGACAAGGGCAACCATGGTCTGCCGGAGCGCAATGCCAGCTCGATCGGCATGGTGAAGGCGGCCCTCGAGGCACTGGAAAACCTCGATCTTTATGGCCCCCATGGTGATGGCACCTGTTGTTTGATCATTCCCCAGGACGCTATCGTGCGGCTGCGGCGGGCCCTCAGCGGCCTGCTGCCCAGGGAATCCGCCAGCAAGGAGGTGGACAGCGCCTGCCTTTCGATCATCGGTTACCCGGCCTGGGCCGTGGAAGATCCGGATCTGGCGCAGCGGACCCGCGAGAAGATCCGCCGGGAGCTGGGCGGGGCCTACGGCTACAAACGCTTCCGCCGTGACGGGCACCAGACCCTGATCGAGGATGGGAGTCGGCTGCACTACGAGCGGGA
>JAPLIF010000301.1 GCA_026389255.1 Cyanobacteriota bacterium | reverse complement strand
CGCGCCATTCAACTGCATCCACTCGTATGTCCAGCCTTCAACGCTGACTTTGATGGTGACCAGATGGCCGTCCATGTCCCCCTAGCGATTGAGGCCCAGACCGAGGCACGCATGTTGATGCTGGCCAGCAACAACATCCTCTCTCCCGCTACCGGCGAACCGATTATCACCCCTTCCCAGGATATGGTGCTCGGTGCCTATTACCTTACGGCTGTGTATCGGGCGCGCGTACGGCCTGACTTTGGAGATAGGTCCAGAACTTTCGCCGATCTTAGTGATGTGATTGCAGCTTTTGAAGAGAAGCATCTCCATCTTCACGATTGGGTCTGGGTGCGTTTTAACGGTCAAGTCGATGACGATGATGAGGCCGAGACTCCGATCAAGGAGGAGACCCTCAGTGATGGCACCCGTATTGAACAATGGCGCCAACGCCGCGATCGTTTCGACGAAGAAGGGGCCTTGATTAGCCGTTACCTTCTCACCACCGTCGGCCGGGTTGTGATCAACCAGACCATCCTTGGCTCCGTCGCCGCCAACTGACCGCTCCGGTTACCCCTTTCCTTTCCGTTTCTTTCGCTTCCTTATCTCCGCGCGCCGCCATGACCGCCACCCCCGCCAAGAAAACGAGCAAGAAGTCCTCTAAAGCCCCTAAAGCAGCTCCACCCGTAGCGGCCGTTAGTCCTACTCCCAGCCAGGCGCCCCCTTTTCGCAATCGCATCATCGATAAGAAGGCCCTGCGCAATCTTGTCGCTTGGGCTTTTAAGCACCATGGCACGGCGGCAACGGCGGCGATGGCAGACGAACTCAAGGATCTTGGCTTCCATTACGCCACCCAGGCGGCGGTGTCGATTTCTGTTGATGACTTGCGCATCCCGGGTGACAAAGCGGCTCTCCTCGCTGAAGCGGAACAGCAAATCACCGAGACCGAAGAGCGTTATCGGCTCGGTGAGATTACGGAGGTGGAGCGTCACACCAAGGTGATCGACACTTGGACCGAGACGAATGAACGTCTCGTTGCCGCCGTGCGTCGCAACTTCAACGACAACGATCCGCTCAATTCTGTGTGGATGATGGCCAACTCCGGTGCCCGCGGCAATATGTCGCAGGTGCGCCAATTGGTTGGCATGCGGGGCCTGATGGCCAACCCCCAAGGGGAGATCATCGATTTGCCGATTCGTACCAATTTCCGCGAGGGCTTAACGGTCACTGAATATGTGATTTCCTCCTACGGCGCCCGCAAGGGTCTCGTTGACACGGCCATGCGTACGGCGGACTCTGGCTATCTCACCCGTCGTCTGGTGGATGTCGCCCAGGATGTGATCGTGCGCGAAGAGGATTGTGGAACCACCCGCGGCATCCTCATTGAGGCAGACGAGAAAGGACGTTTTGCCAGCAAGCTGGTCGGCCGTCTCGCCGCCGAACCCGTAGTAGCTGCCGATGGCACTGTGATGGTCGACCGGGATGGCCCGATGGATCCCCCCATGAGCAGGGCCATTGAGGCCGCTGGCATCACCACCGTGATGGTCCGTTCTCCGTTGACCTGCGAGGCCTCCCGTTCGGTTTGCCGTAAGTGCTACGGCTGGGCCCTGGCCCACAACCAGCTGGTTGATCTGGGCGAGGCCGTTGGCATCATTGCCGCCCAATCCATTGGGGAGCCTGGAACCCAGCTCACCATGCGTACGTTCCACACCGGCGGTGTTTCCACCGCCGAGACCGGTGTGGTGCGCTCGCTCGTGGAAGGTGACGTGGAATTCGATGGTCGGGCCCGTGTGCGCCCCCACCGCACTCCCCATGGTGTGGAGGCCCAGTTGGCCGAAACCGACTTTGGTCTCAGCGTCAAGCCAAGCGGCAAGGGCAAAATCCAGAAACTCGACATCACATCGGGTTCGATTCTTTTCGTTGCCGACGGTCAGTTCGTGCCATCGGATACGATCCTTGCCCAGATTTCCTCTGGTGCCACTGTCAAAAAGAGCGTCGAAAAGGCCACCAAAGATGTGATCTGTGATCTGGCTGGCCAGGTGCGTTTTGAGGATGTGATCCAACCCCGTGAGGTTACCGATCGTCAAGGCAACATCACCCATAAAGCCCAGCGACTCGGTCGGCTCTGGGTCTTTAGTGGCGACGTTTATAACCTGCCACCCAATGCTCAACCGGTCGTCGGCGGCAATAAGCCGGTCTACAATGGCGATGTGCTCGCAGAAAGCCGTCTTGTCAGCGAATACGGCGGTGCTGTTCGTTTGCGCGAGTCCGCTGGTGATTCACGTGAGGTGCAGATTGTCACAGCGAGTGTCATCCTTAAAGAATGCAAATTATTAGGTGAATCAACCCATTCTGGTGAGATTTGGCATCTAGAGGATAAGGATAATTCGCGATATCTCTTGAAAACAGCTCCGGGTAGCAAGATTGGTGCCGGCGAAGTGATTGCCGAGTTGGCTGACGATCGCTTCCGCACCCAGACCGGCGGCATCGTTCGTTTTGCCCCTGGCCTATCGATCAAGAAAGCTCGTTCGGCCAAGCACGGCTACGAAGTGAGCAAGGGCGGAACCCTGTTGTGGATTCCCCAGGAAACCCACGAGATCAACAAAGATATTTCCTTGTTGATGATTGAGGACGGCCAATGGATTGAAGCTGGTACTGAGGTGGTCAAGGATATCTTCAGCCAGACCGCCGGCATTGTGACGGTGACCCAGAAGAATGACATTCTGCGTGAAATCATTGTTCGCTCCGGTTCTGTCCATCTGATTTCGGATAGCAAAGTGCTGTCCCGCTATAGCGACGAAGGCCGCATGGTGAATCCAGGGGAAGAGATTGCCCCAGGTCATACGGCGGAGGCGATGGTGTTTGTGGAGGCTGTCGATACCCCTGAAGGTGGTGCCGTTCTTGTGCGTCCTGTTGAGGAATACACCATCCCTGATGAGGCCCACCTGCCCGAGTTGGCCATGGTCAAGCAGACAGGAGGTCCATCTCTAGCCCTCAAGGCTAGTCAGCGCTTGACGTTCAAAGATGGTGAATTGATCAAATCTGTTGAAGGCGTTGAACTTCTGCGTACCCAGTTAATTCTGGAAACGTTTGATACCACTCCCCAGATGACGGTGGATGTTGAGGCCATTGCTGATAAGCGCTCCAAGACGATTGAGCGGCTCCAGTTGGTGATTTTGGAAACCTTGCTGGTGCGTCGGGATACGCTTTCCGATGCCAGCCATGGTTCCACCCACACCGAGCTACAGGTGGAGGACAACACGGCCGTCAAGCGCGGCGATGTGGTGGCCACCACCCAGATCCTCTGTAAGGACAATGGGGTAGTGCAGCTACCGGAAGCCATCCCCGGGGAACCGATTCGTCGCTTGATCGTTGAGCGTCCCGGGGATACACGCACCATTGAATTGGGAACGGCCACTCCCACGGTGACGGTGGGTCAACGCATGGTGGATGGTGATCTTCTCGCCGATGACTTCAAAGCCCCCTGTTGCGGCCAAGTGGAAGCCGTCGACGGTTCAACCTTGACCATCCGCCTGGGGCGGCCCTACATGGTTTCCCCCGACTCCGTCCTGCA
>JAPLIF010000011.1 GCA_026389255.1 Cyanobacteriota bacterium | reverse complement strand
ACCGTGCTGGCCAATGAACAGGTGGATGGGGAGGGGCGGTCCTGGCGCTCCGGGGCGAAGGTGGAAAAACGCTTGTTGCGCCAGTGGTTCCTGCGGATCACCGCCTATGCCGATGCCCTGGTGGATGACCTCCCCTCCCTGACGGGCTGGCCGGAGCGGGTGCGCACCATGCAAGCCAACTGGATCGGCCGCTCCGAAGGGGCCGAATTGCGTTTCAGCGTGGTGGGGCCGGACGGAACCGCAACGGCGGATCCCATTAGCGTCTTCACCACCCGGGCGGACACCATCTACGGAGCCACCTATCTGGTGCTGGCTCCGGACCATCCCCGCGTTGAGAGCCTCACGAGCCCCGAGCAGGCCCTGGCGGTGGCCGCGTTCTGCGATTTGGTCAGCGGCCAGAGCGAGCAGGATCGTACCGCCGACGATCGCCCCAAACGGGGTGTGCCCCTGGGCAGTTCCGTCATCAATCCCGCCAGCGGTGCCCCGATTCCCCTCTGGATCGCGGATTACGTCCTGGCCGATTACGGCACCGGCGCTGTGATGGGGGTTCCGGCCCATGACCAACGGGACTTCCTGTTCGCCCGCCGCCATGAGCTGCCCGTGCGCCAAGTGATTATCCCGGAGGGCTCCAATGCCGAGGCCTACCTGGGTGAAGCTTGGACCGAGGCGGGGGTGCTGATCGCTTCGGATCGGTTCAATGGCCTCACCTCGGTGGCGGCCCGCCAGGCGATCACGGCCGCCGCCACGGAGGAGGGCTGGGGCCAGGCACGCCGCCAGTACCGCCTGCGGGATTGGTTGATTTCCAGGCAGCGCTACTGGGGATGCCCCATTCCGGTGGTGCATTGCCCCCGTTGCGGCGTGGTGCCGGTGCCCGCAGACCAGTTGCCGGTGCAGTTGCCCCGGGACGTGGCCTTCATTGGCAAGGGGGCCTCCCCCCTGGCCCAACTGGAGGATTGGGTGAACGTGGCCTGCCCCAGCTGCCAGGGTCCCGCCCGGCGCGAGACCGACACCATGGACACCTTCATGTGCTCGTCCTGGTATTACCTGCGCTACAGCGACCCCCACTGCACCACGTTGCCCTTCCGTCGGGCGGCGGTGGACCAGTGGTTGGCGGTGGATCAATACGTCGGCGGGATTGAGCACGCCATTCTTCACCTCTTGTATTCCCGTTTCTTCACCAAGGTGTTGCGGGATCGGGGTCTGGTGGGTTTCGGTGAACCCTTTGAACGCCTCCTCACCCAGGGCATGGTGCAAGGCATCACCTACCGCAATCCCCACAGCGGCCGCTACGTGGCCCCGGCCGATGTCAGCGATCCCAACGATCCCCGGGATCCCCTAAGCGGCGAGCTGTTGGAGGTGAGCTACGACAAGATGTCCAAGTCGAAATACAACGGAGTCGATCCGGCCCGGGTGATCGAAACCTATGGCGCCGACACGGCGCGGATGTTCATCCTGTTCAAGGCGCCGCCCGAAAAGGATCTGGAATGGGACGATGCCGATGTGGAAGGCCAGTTTCGCTTTTTGCAACGCCTCTGGCGGCTGGTCGATAGCTGTTTGCAGCGGGGACTGACCCTGGCGCCCCTGGCCGTGCAAGCCCCTGCCGCCTCTGAGGCCGATCGGGAGCTGCGCCGGGCGGTGCATGGGGCGATTGCGGCCGTGCAAGCCGACCTGGAGGGCAACCTGCAGTTCAATACGGCCATCTCGGAGGTGATGAAACTTTCCAATGCCATGGCCGGCTAGCTGGAAGCGGCCAGCCCGGCGGTGGCCA
>JAPLIF010000187.1 GCA_026389255.1 Cyanobacteriota bacterium | reverse complement strand
TTCCCAAGGGTCTTGATGAGCGGCCCCTGTTGGCTGCGATCAATCCAGATAAGGATGCTGATGGGCTGCATACCCTCAATCTGGGGCGTTTGCTGAAAGGGGAGACCGGACCAAGGAGTTGCACGCCCGCTGGAGTGATGGCGCTGTTAGCCACGGCTGGTGTGAATCTGGAGGGAAAGCGGGCCGTTGTTGTCGGCCGCAGCATCCTGGTCGGCCAGCCGATGGCCCTGATGCTGCAGGCGGCCAATGCGACCGTGACCGTCGCCCATTCCCGCACCATGGACCTAGCGACCTTGACCCGTCAGGCCGAGGTGCTGGTGGCGGCAGCGGGTTGTCCCCGTCTTATCGGTGCTGAGCATGTCAGCGAAGGGGTGGTGGTGGTGGATGTGGGGATTCATCGCCTGCCCCCTGATCCGAACAAGGAACGCCAGGACAAGGGCAGGCTTTGTGGCGATGTCCGTTTTGAGGAGGTTGAGCCGTTGGCGGCGGCCATCACCCCTGTGCCAGGTGGTGTGGGTCCGATGACCGTGGCCATGCTGCTAGTCAATACCACCGTGGCCTGGTGCCATCAGTACGACCTGGGTCTTGGAACCATCGAGGATTTCCTGGTTTGACCCTTAAGGGGCTGGTTGAACCAGCCCTTGGCTCGATTTCAGTTGTGCCGATTCAGGTTCCGTTTGGACTCCGGGCTGAGAGAATCGCGTCTTACCTCCATCGTTCCCATGACCGTGGCCGTGAGCCCGGCGTTCGATCTCGGCGCCTATCTCGAGGCCACCAGGCCCCGGGTGGAGGTCGCCCTCGATGCCTCCTTGCCTCCGGAGCACCCCGAGACCCTGAGGGAGGCCATGCGCTATTCGCTTTTGGCTGGAGGCAAGCGTCTGCGTCCCATTTTGTGCCTAGCTGCCTGCGAGCTGGCTGGGGGCGATCCTGCGGTCGCCATGTCGACGGCGGTGGCCTTGGAAATGATTCACACCATGTCGCTGATCCACGACGATCTGCCCGCCATGGACAACGACGATCTGCGTCGCGGTCGACCCACCAACCACAAGGTCTACGGCGAAGCCGTTGCCATCCTGGCCGGGGATGCGCTTCTCACCCGCGCTTTTGAAATGGTTGCATTGCGCAGCCCGGGGGTCAGTGCCGAACGGTTAGTGGCTGTTATCGGTGAGCTTGCCCTGGCTTCCGGGGCCCCTGGGCTGGTGGGTGGCCAGGTGGTCGATCTGCAATCCGAGGGCCAGCGGGTTGACCTGGAGACCCTTGAATACATCCACCTTCATAAAACGGGTGCCCTGCTGCGGGCCTGCGTGATCAGTGGCGCCTTGCTGGGGGGAGCCTCCCAGGATCTGCTCGCCGCCCTCAGGACCTACGCCCGGGGCATTGGTTTGGCCTTCCAGATCATTGACGACATTCTGGATGTCACCGCTTCCAGCGAGGTGCTGGGCAAAACGGCAGGCAAGGATGAGGCCGTGGACAAAACGACCTATCCAAAATTGTTGGGGCTGCCAGAATCCCAACAACGGGCCCATCAGTTGGTCGCGGAAGCCAAGGCGTCCCTGGCACCCTGGCAAGGACAGGCCCAACCCCTGCTGGCCCTGGCCGATTTCATCACCAGTCGCGATCGATGACAGTTTCCATGACCCCCGACTCCGGCCACTGGCTCCTGATGCTGCGTGACCTTTTCGACAACTCTGTGTTGTGGTGGGGGTTGGCGGCCTGTGGGGTGGCCCAGCTTTCCAAGCTTTTTGTGGAGTACGCCGTCCATGGACGTTGGCGCCCCGCTGTGCTCCTGGAAACCGGCGGCATGCCCTCAAGCCATGCCGCCCTGATGACAGGCACTTCGGCGGCCATCGGTTGGTACGAGGGTTTTCAGTCGCCCCTGTTCGCCTTGGCGGCGGCGGTGTCCTTTGTGGTCCTCTACGACGCCAGTGGAGTCCGTCATGCTGCTGGGCTGACGGCCGCTCGGGTCAACCAATTGCCGGCTTCGCTGTGGTCTCGGGATGAAGCGACCAACTCTGAGAAGGCATCCATAGGCGGTTTGCATGGGCCGCTCAAGGAGAATCTGGGCCATACCCGTAGGGAGGTTTTGATCGGCAGCCTGATCGGACCTGCCGTTGCCCTGACCGGTCTGGCCCTCGTCGGCTCACCCCTGCATCTGGTGCATCTGTTGACCCACGCCGCAGCCCCGGTTCCCCTCTCTCTCGGTTGATCGCTTCCCCGTCTCTCAGCCAGGAGCAGAAGCACGCCTTTGGGGCTTTCCGGGAATGGCTTGAGGAGGACCTGGCCAGGGATCCCTTTGTGCTAAGCGGCTTTGCCGGTACGGGCAAGACTTTTCTGTCGATGCGTTTTTTGGCCGAGGCGGAAGCCCTTGGTTTGTGCTGGACCGTCGCAGCCCCTACCCATAAGGCGGTTGACGTGCTCAGGGAGCACCTGCAACGCGCTGGTCTCCGGGCCACCTGGTATCCCTCCACCTTGCATCGCCTGCTGCGCCTCAAACTGAAGCGGCAACACGACCTTGAGCTCTGCCAGGAAACGGCCCAGACCGCCAAGTCCCTGGAGTCCCTGGCTCTGGTGTTGATCGACGAGGCTTCCATGCTCGATAGCAGCTTGCTGGAGATCACCCTGCGCTGCGCCCATCCCTTCGCCACCCGATTGATCTTTGTCGGTGATCCGGCCCAACTTCCCCCCGTGACGGAGGAAGTGAGTCCTGTATTCAGTGGCCTGAAGGCCCGCTCGGTCGCACTCACACAGGTTTTGCGCCACAGCGGCGCTGTTTTGCGCCTGGCCAGTGGACTTCGCACGGGTGCCCTGCCCTGCGAAGCCCCGCCCGCCTTGCCGCTGCTCGAC
>JAPLIF010000265.1 GCA_026389255.1 Cyanobacteriota bacterium | reverse complement strand
AAAGCTTCGCCTAATTGGGCTTTACGGGCCAGCCTCTTGACATCAGCGGGGTCCTTGAAGGTTTGGCAGTTGAGGGCACCGCCGTAGACCGTTGCCGTGACGCCCTGCTGCTCGAACGAGTATTTGGCTTCAGCACGACGGAAGGGAATGTCGGCCCGAACCGTTCCCTCTTTGTCCTGGAGAACAATGGGGAAGTTCTCAAAGAAGTTGGGAAGTCGTCGTACTTCGATGTCACGACCATCCTTGTCTTGGAAGGCAATGTGACCGATCCATCCAGTGGGTAGGCCGTCACCATTGACCATCGGGCCCACCCGGAACAGACCTCCCTTGGCAGGGCTGTTGCCGACGTAATCGTAGAAAGCTAGTTTTTCAGGAATGGAAGCCCAAGCCTCCTCATTCGTGGCACCGTTATCAAGGGCCGTTTGGACACGGCGATTGATCTCGGTTTTGAAGTAGCTCTGATCCCACTGATAACGAGTCGGACCAAAGAGTTCAATGGGTGTTGCGGCAGCGCCGTACCACATGGTGCCGGCGACGATGAAGGCGGCAAAGAAAACGGCGGCAATCGCACTTGCTAAAACCGTTTCAATGTTTCCCATCCTGAGGGCTTTGTACAGCCTTTCGGGGGGCCGTGTCGTGATGTGGAAGATGCCAGCGATGATGCCGACGATGCCCGCAGCAATGTGGTGGGCAACAATTCCACCGGGGTTAAAGGGATTGAATCCTTCGGGTCCCCAGGAGGGTTGAACCTTTTCCAGGTGACCCGTGATCCCGTAAGGGTCAGAAACCCACATCCCTGGTCCGAAAACGCCTGTGAGGTGGAACGCTCCAAAGCCGAAGCAGCCCAGACCGGCGAGTAAGAGGTGAATCCCGAAGATCTTAGGAAGATCCAAGGCTGGTTCCCCGGTGCGGGGGTCTTGCCAGATCTCCAGATCCCAGTAGGTCCAATGCCAGATGGCCGCCAAGAAGAGCAGGCCACTGAAAACAATGTGGGCTGCAGCGACGCCCTCAAAGCTCCAGAAGCCGGGATCGACTCCTGTTGCTCCGGTGATGCTCCATCCGCTCCAACTTCCAGTGACCCCAAGGCGGGCCATAAAAGGCATCACAAACATGCCCTGGCGCCACATGGGGTTCAGGACCGCATCAGAAGGATCGAAGATGGCCAGTTCGTAGAGAGCCATGGAGCCGGCCCAGCCGGCAACCAGAGCGGTGTGCATAAGGTGCACGGCGAGCAAACGGCCCGGGTCGTTGATGACGACCGTGTGCACCCTGTACCAGGGCAATCCCATGGGGGTCAGGTTTGGGTGTGGAAGTGATGGTAGTAGTTGCTGACCTCTTCCAGAGAGCACCGGTTACGGACCGAAACGGGGACCGCATTGGCAGCTACCGGCAAAATGCGGGTTTGGAGCCAGGTCATGCCGGTGATTCGTTTTGTTCGTGAAGGCAGGGACGTCGAGTGTTATCCCGGTGAAAACCTGAGGGAAGTGGCTCTCAGGGAAGGGATTGAGATCTATGGCCTTAAGGGAAAACTGGGCAATTGCGGGGGCTGCGGCCAGTGCATCACGTGTTTCGTGGACGTCGATGGGGCCGATCCCCTCGCGTTGACCCCATGCACCGCGGTCGAAGAACAAAAGCTTCGCCGCCGCCCTACGTCCTGGCGATTGGCCTGCCAAGCCCTGGTTCAGGGTTCGCTGGTGGTGTTAACCCGTCCGCAGGTCGGTCTGCAGGATCGCGAGGGGATCCTGGCCCGGGCCCTGGAAACGCCCCTGCCCCCTGGCCCCTTGGCCTGGCCGGAGCCTGAGCCCCAGGCCGACCTTGAGCCAGAGGAGGGGGAGGGCGGTTCCACTACGAGCGATGAAGCTGGGGATGGGTAGGCCGGGCGGCGGTGATACCGTCTGATCAAATTCTGGATTGCCATGGAAACCAACGATCTCGGTTTCGTTGCCAGCCTTCTTTTTGTTTTGGTGCCGGCTGTTTTCCTGATCGTTCTTTACATACAAACCAGCAGCCGCCAAGGGGGCTAAAGCCTGGCGTTAATTTGTCGCACCAGTAGGGAGCCGGTTCGATTCCGGTTCCCTGACCAGAAGAACGGGTGCCGGTGCATGGACTCGGATGTAATCACTGACCGAACTGCCCAGCAAGCGATCCAAATCCACCAAGGCCTTGGCTACTAGAGGACGGCGATCCTGGGAGGCAATGACCACCAGGTCGGCTTTGATCTCCTCGGCCGTCTGACAGACCGTTCGGCCGATGTCACCGCTGCGGTGAATGGGTTTCATCGCCACCCCCATGGCTCTGGCTCGTTGGACCGCTTTCTCCAAGATGTCATCCGCCTGGCTGCGGCCGCCCCTCGATGGGCTCAGCTCTTGGCGAGCTACATGCACTCCCGTCAGGGAGCCGCCAGGGATAGCCGCCACCAATTCACAGGCCAACCGGATGGCGTCATCGCCGACGCCAGTCCCATCAATGGTCACCAGAACACGGTTGATAGCCCTGATATAAAGGTCGTCCCTGACCAAAAGCATCGGCCGTGTGGACAACTGAAACACGTACTGGCTAGCGCTGTTGGCCAGGATGGATTGCAGCCTGCCGAGGCCCCTGGAACCCATCACAATCAGATCAGCATTCACTTCTTCGGCGACCCCCAACAGCGTTTGCTTGGTGTCTCCTTCCCTCACGATGGTCGTCACTTCAGCGGGGACCAGTCCCATGCGACCGATGGCCTCGTTCAGGAGGATGGTGGCCTGATTGCGGTGGTCTTTGAGGTTGTCGCCGCCTTGTTCGTTGACCACATGCAAAAGGTTGATCTTGGCCTGGCGACAGGGGGGGATGGCCCGCAGCATGCGCACCATTTCTTCAACGTTGCCTTTGCCTGAATCGGCGATCAGAAGATTGCGGAACACGGTGGGAAGTTTGGCTCTTTGGCAGCCTATGGCTCAATCTGTCTTTCCTTCCTTAAGTCGGTTTAATTCAACTTTTAACCATGCCACCTGCGCATCCTTGTCAACCTGCCCAGCCCTGGTGCCTGCAGCGCCGTGTGCTTCCCCAGCACACCGACCATGCCGGTGTCATGTGGCATGGCGCTTATGTGGCCTGGCTTGAGGAGGGGCGAGTGGAGGCACTGGCCTGTGTGGGCGTGGATTATGCCGAGCTTTCCAGCCGAGGCCTGGAGATGCCTGTGGTTTCCCTGGGGATCGATTTTCGACAGCCTCTGCGGCACGGAGACCAGGTGACGCTCCTCAGTGAGATTCTGGACTTTCAGGGGGTGAAACTACCCTGGGTATCTCGGTTTATGGGTCCGGGTGATCGGTTGATGGCCGTGGCCCGGGTCGAACTGGTTCTGGTGAGCCGTCTAGGTGGCCCATTGACGAAGGTGCAGCGCCGTTATCCGGAGGATCTGGGTTCTGCCGTGGCCCGATTGCAGGCGGGACCAGGGGCAGGGTTATAGTATAGATGTACTGATGAGTGGGCGCTTTGGGGCGGTTTATCCCTGGTTTTGAGGCGGGCTCTGGGTCTGTTGCGGCCTCTGGTCGGACTTCGGCCGCGGCGGGTGGAGCTGCTGCGTGTTTTTTGGGTGCTGGAAGGGACCCTATGGCGGCCCGTCAGCATCGTCCTTGGGCCAGGGAGCGACGCCTGTGGTGGTTGCTCTGGTCGGGTTGCCCTGGTGTCGGCCCTGTGCGTTTGCAAACCCTGGATAGGGCGTTTGTATCCTTGGCGGCGGCTTGGCGTGCTCCCTGGGAAGTCCTGGCGCGTCTACCGGGGTGGCATGGGGGCATGGAACAACCCCTGCACAGCTATCGCCGCCGCTGGGGGGAGCAGGATCCCCTGCCGGCCTGGTCCCGCCAGTGTGGAGGAGGGGTTGGGGTGCTTTTGCCTGGTGATGCGCCCTGGCCATCGGCCATGAAACACCTGGCACGCCCTCCCCTGGCCCTCTACTGGAAAGGTCACGGAACGCTCTGGGCCTCCCTCCAACGACCCCAGGCCGTGGCCGTGGTCGGTACCCGTAGGGCCTCAGACCACGGTTTGTTGATGGCCCGTCGACTGGGTGCCGTGTTGGCCGAGGCGGGTTGGCCCGTCGTGAGCGGCCTGGCAGAGGGAATCGATGGGGCCGTTCATCGAGGTTGCCTTGAGGCGGGCGGAGTTCCGGTCGGTGTCCTCGGCACCCCCCTGGATCGGGTCTATCCCCGTCACCACACTTCGCTTCAGGCCCAGGTGGGGGCTCAGGGATTGCTCGTCACCGAACTTCCCCCTGGATGCCGGGTTCAGGCAGGCCACTTCGCCAGTCGCAACAGGTTGCAGGTGGCCCTGGCTGCGGCCCTTGTGGTTGTGGAATGTCCCGAGCGCAGTGGCGCCCTCTTATCGGCCGAGTTGGCCTGGAAGCATGAGTTGCCCATCTGGGTGGTTCCCGCCGATGCGGGAAAGATTTCTGCCATGGGCAGCAACCGTCTGCTGCTGCAGGGCGCCACCCCCCTCCTCACCCCCTCCGACCTCATCGCTTCGATTGGCGAAGGACCCTTGCCGTCTGTTACCAGGGCCCTTCCCTCGGTTCCAATGGCGGCCTCCCATCCCTCGGGTTCGGTAACGGCGATGGCGTCCAAGCGCCAAGCCCTACTCGGGGCCCTTGGGAGTGGTGCAAACCTTGAGCAGCTCAGTCTCGACCTTGGTTGGTCTTGCCAAGACATCACAGCGACCTTGCTTGAGTTGGAACTGGCTGGGCTGGTGCTAGCCCAGCCTGGGCTCCGCTGGCGCTTGCGGTGAAAACCGCAGAAACGCCAATTTTTTAGAGTGGCTGCTATGGATATCGTTGATCGATCCCAGCCCGACGCCCTGCTGCCCCTCAAGGGGGATGCCGCCCAAGGGTCATCTGGGGCGGAAACGATCCGTGGTGATGATCTCCTGGCCTGGCGCCGTGGATTGCTGCGCTTGGGCGGTGGGGCCGTCGATCTGGATTGGCTGATGGAGATGGCCGGCGGTCTCAGCTGGAGCCAACTGCAGTTGGTTCACCTCCACCCGGAACGGTCGTACAGGCTGGCTACCTCCCTAGAGGCGATCCAAACCCTATGGAACCTTCACCTGCAGACGGCTGCGCCCCTTCAATACCTGGTCGGATTGTGCCCCTGGCGGGATCTCGAGCTAGAAGTTGGCCCGGGAGTTTTGATACCGCGCCAGGAAACCGAACTCCTGGTGGAGTTGGCCTTGTCCTTGATCCCGGCTGCGGACCACCAGCGACCCCCCTTGGTCTGGCTGGACCTTGGTACGGGCTGCGGATGTCTTGCGGTGGCGCTGGCCCGGGCCTTCCCGGGGAGTGCGGGATGGGCCGTGGATTGCAGTGATCTGGCCCTGGCCAGGGCGGAGACCAACCTGGAGCGCCACGGCTGCCGGGATTCCGTTCGTCTTCTGCAGAGCCATTGGTGGCAATCTCTGGATGATTTACAGGGTCAGTTGGATCTAATCGTGACCAACCCTCCCTACATCCCGACTTCCCTCTTGGGCACTTTGGATCCGGTGGTGCGTCAACACGAACCCTGGTTGGCTCTCGATGGGGGGGAGGATGGCTTGGACGCAATCCGCTTGATTGTGGCGGAGGCCAAGACTTACCTGGCCCCAGGAGGGATATTGCTGATGGAACACCACCATGATCAGAGCGCAGCTGTGATCGATCTTCTGGTCTCAGCGGGGCTCGGTCAGGCCCAGGCCCACCGAGATCTGGAAGGTATTTTGCGTTTTGTGTCTGCGCCCCAAGCCGCCATCCCCGCGATGCAATCCAGCCACACCCCGTGATGGGGGCTCAAGCCGCTGCCGATCTTGTTGCCGCAGTGATGCGCGGCGAAGCTGTGATGTTCCCAACGGATACTCTTCCGGCACTCGCGTCCCATCCCTTTTCGGCGCAGCGGCTCTGGGACCTCAAGGCCCGCCCGGCCCATAAACCCCTGATCTTGATGGGGGCCAATCTGGAACAACTCCGTGCCGTGTTGGCGGTTCCCTGGCAAGAGGATTGGTTGCAACAGGCAGCGAATTGCTGGCCAGGGGCATGCACCCTCGTGCTTCCCATGGCAGGACCCCTTGTTGACGCGTTGAATCCCGGGGGAGGCAGCCTTGGCCTGCGGGTTCCTGCTTGTCCGATGGCTCAGCAGTTTCTCGATCGCTGCGGACCTTTGGCGACCACCAGCATCAACCTCTCTGGCGAACCTCCTGCCCACGATGGGGTCACCGCCCGCTTGGTTTTTCCGCACTTGCCCCTGCTAGCCCCCCTCCCTTGGCCCGCCTCTTCCGGTCAGCCCAGTCGTGTGCTTGTTTGGAAAGACAATGGTTGGCAACGGCTCCGCTGAAGCCAGCGGCCCAGTCCGGCTTCGTTTCGCACAGCCTCGATTGGGGGGCCGCCTCTTTCCAATTTAAGGGATTTGTGCAACTTGTCGCTCTGCTTGTCCTCATTACCTTGGCGGTCAGCCACTGGTTGGTGGAGCCAATGGTTCTCCTTTGGCAACCCTTTTTTGTGCTGAGCTGGTTGCCTTGGGTCTTCCTCGGGGCAGGTTTGTGGTTGCTGGCTGGCGATGATCCCCCCAATTCAGGTCCCTGAGAGCGGTTTGGAGACAGGCGAGAAGCGGAACCAGTGGAGGTCGTCGATCTCGCCCAGCCGTTTTGCGGGCTTGCCCTGGCGCTGAACCGTGAGCAGATCGGGGCGGCCCGCCAACACCCTCAGGCCCTTGCCGAGCTGAATCGTGCGCTGGCCTTGGAAATTTTCAGCCAGGACGGGGCGATCGTTGGCATCCCGCACCTCCAGCCAGGTGGGTTCTGAGGCCCGCAGGATCAAGGCTTCGGCTGCGGGGTCATGAACTTGGCCGAGGGCAGGGAGAGGGGCCATCGGTCGGGTCGCAACCTGGGGGGTTTGCCGCTTGGCAGGGTTCTGGGCGAAGAAAGGGGAG
>JAPLIF010000200.1 GCA_026389255.1 Cyanobacteriota bacterium | reverse complement strand
TCGATCGTGCAATAATCCGCCACCACACAGACCTCAACAAGACCAGGCGGTTCGTTACCAAGTATTCTGAAACTTCCACCATACACCATGCTCACAGGAGCTGAACTGCTCGCCAAGGACAAGGAACTCGGCGATGTCTCGAAATCTGATCTGGTTCGCTCCGCCGGTTATGTCAGCACCAAAAAAGCCGGCACGGAGCGCCTGAACTTCACCGCCTTCTATGAAGCCCTGCTGGAAGCCAAGGGGGTCAGCCTTGGTGACGGCGGCGGCAGTGGCGGTAAGGGGCGACCCGGCCGCAGTCTGAGTTTTGCTACCAAAATTCAGTTCAACGGCAACCTGCTCGTCGGCAAGTCCTACACCGCCCAGCTAGGACTCAAACCCGGCGCTGAGTTCAAGATCATGCTGGGCCGCAAGCAGATCCAGCTCATCCCCTTGGGCGCCGCTGAGGAGGAGTGAGGGTCAGCCTTTCTGGACCACGGTTGATCGACGGTCCCGAGGCCGCACCGGCCACTGTCCTGCTGGCCCATGGGGCTGGCTCACCGATGGATAGCCCGTTCATGGCGGCCATCGCCAGCGGACTGGCGCAGTCGCTCTGGCGGGTGGTGCGCTTTGAGTTCCCGTACATGGCCCGGATGCGAGAAACGGGCCGCCGCCAGGGTCCGGATCGGATGCCGGTGTTGCAGGAAGCCTTCTGCGCGCAAGTCCAGCTGGAGAAAGCAGCCAACCCTGATCGATTGCTGTTCATCGGTGGCAAGTCGATGGGCGGCCGGGTCCGCACCGAGCACCTGGCCGCCTTACAGACGCCCACCCTGATCCTGCAGGGGGAGCGCGATGGCTTCGGGAAACGGGGAGAAGTGGAGGGTTATGCCCTCTCGCCACAGGTGCAGCTGCGCTGGATCACCAGCTTCGATGGGGCCGATTCGGTGACACTCACGATCAACGAGGTGAACACTGGCCGCAATTCGCCCCACCGTTTCCGGTTGGCGCTTGTCACCGTGACGGGGAATCAGGCTGCAGCGCCAGTGTATGTAAGCGGCATCGACTGGGGCTTGCCGGGCTTCGGCGACACCCAGATCACCAAGAACCTGCAGCAGCTGCAGGCGGCGGGCCCGCCGCCCCAGTGACGGCCGCTGCCATGCTGACCCCAGAGTCCGACTTCGGGAGGCCGAAACCATGAAAGTGACCGTTGAGCTTTCGGATAGGGAGATGGCCGAAATCCTGGACCTCACCGGCGAACGCAAGAAGGGCCCCGCCATCCGCCGCCTGATGGAGGAGGCCCTGCAGCAGCGCCGCCGGGCCCAGATCGCCCAGCGCTTCCTCAGCGGTGAATGGGGCGTGGAGCTGGAGACCTACGAGGCCGACCAGGAGCGCGAGCGCCAGCGGGACCAGGAGTTCGCCCCATGACCCTGCTGCTCGACACCAGCCTTTGGATCGACTTCACCCGGGCCCGCAGCCCGGCCTCGCTGAAGCAGTTCATCGCACCCTTCGTGCTCGATCCCGCAGCGCACCTGGCCGAACCGGTGCGCTTCGAGCTGCTGCGGTCCGCCCGACCGGACGAGACGCGCCAACTGGAGGCCCAGTTCGCCACCTTGCCGACGCTCCATACCCCGACCGATCTATGGCAGCAGGCGATCGACCTGGGCCAGGCTTGCCGCCAGATCGGCCGCACCGTGCTCAGCCTTGATCTATTGGTGGCCGCCGTGGCCCTGCACCACAACGCCGTGCTGGTGAGCTTCGACACCGACTTCGAGGCCATTGCCTCGGTGAGTGAGCTGCGCCTGCAGCGCCTTGAACGCCCTGCCTAAACCCATGAGCTACTACTCAGATTCACAACTAGAAGCCCTCTTGGACGACATCGAATCCGATCAGGCTGAACGCAAGGAGTCCTGGGCAGGCGATACCAAGTCAAAAGGAAGGCAAGCTGTCTGTGCATTTGCCAACGACCTTCCTAATCACAATACTCCTGGAGTCCTTTTTGTAGGTGCAAAGGATAACGGTACTCCTTCTAACATACCAATTGACGATCAACTGCTGCTGACTCTTTCCGATGTCAAGACTGATGGCAAAATTATACCTCCACCATCAATCACCGTTAAAAAGCGAGTGCTGAAGGGAGCCGAAATCGCTGTTGTCACCATAAGGCCCGCTGACTCCCCTCCAGTTCGCTATGACGGAAGAATCTGGATCCGTACAGGACCACGGCGTGACATCGCCAACGCTCAGGACGAGCGCATCCTCAACGAGAAGCGCCGCTTCCGTGATCAGCCTTTCGATGCCAGGCCCTGCAGCAGTGCCGAACTGGGTGATCTAGATCTCTCCTGGTATGCGAATCGGATCGAAATCATCAGCCCCGGTGGGCCAGTTGGCATGGTGATGACGTGGACCCCAAAAACTGATCCTGCCCTTATAAAAGCCTCCCTATCGCCTCCATATCCACTTCGAGCAGGCCAAGCAGGCAGACAGAAGAAACACGCTCCTACAACGGCCTGGTGATCCCCTGGCCTGATCTGAACCCTCCATGGGCCATCAGGAATGACCAGGCAAAGCCAGGAAAACCCAGCCGCTGACGAGATCCCGGGTTCCCGCAAGGCAGCGCCTGACGTCGAACCAGGGACAGGATGCCTACAGCCGGGGCGTGGTGGCGCTGTAGCGGTGATGGATCTGTTGGATACCAACTTGGTGTCTGAGCTGCGTAGGCCGCGCCACCACGGCTCAGCAGGCCAGGCCTAGAAACACCAGCAACGAGCGGTTGAGCCGCAGCAGGTCGTAGGACTGCTCGGCGATTTCGGCTTTCGGCACGCAGAAGATGGGGGCGGTGCGCTCCAATCGATCCAATTGGGCAGCGGCTCATTTCAGTGGACCAGACCCGACGCCAGCCCCGCCTCCCCCCACCCCCTCAACAGCGCCGCCGGCTCCTCCCGCTCGGGCTTCGGCAGCCAGATGCCGCCGCGCAGGATCCGGCGTTGGGGGGTTCGGGCCAGCAGGTCGGTCCAGCTTTGGGCGTCGAGCACCACCAGGTCGGCGGGGGATCCGGGCCGCAGGATGCCATCCCATTCCAACTGCATGAGCTGGGAGGCGGCGGTGGTGAAGGGACCCAACCCCTGGCGGCTCCAGGGGTGCAGGTGGCTGGCCACCACGGCCAAGCGCAGCACCTCCAGGGGGTCGAAATCACCGCCCGGAAACCAGGCGTCCTGGACGTTGTCTCCCCCCACCGCCACCACCACGCCGCTGTTCTGCAGCTGGCGGATGGGGGCCTGGGCCCGCCGCGATGGCGTGGCCTCGGCGCGGCGATCCAGCAGCCAGAGATTGGTGCTCGGCAGGGCCACCACCCCCAAAGCCAACCGGGCCATGCGATCCACCAGCCGCTGGCAGGCCCGGGGCGGCAACAGGGCCATGCTGCAGGCGTGGCTGCAGACCACCGGCACCTGCAAGCGCTGACGCTCCAGCGCCTCACAGACCAGCCGCACGCCCCGGCCCCGGTGGCTGACGCCCTCATCGAGGTGCAGGTCGACGCCGCAGCCCAGCTGGTCCGCCAACCGCAACGTCTGCAGCACCGCCTGGCCATCGCCGCGGCCGATCCCGAAGGGGGCGCCGATCACCCCCCCGAGCCGGCCGCCCCGGTCCGCCAGCCAGCGCGCCTGGAGGCGGCCCTGCTCCGTGCCCCAGTGGTGGATCGGCACCAAGCCCACCAGCTGCAGTTCCAGCCGATCGGCCCAACGGCGCCGCAGGCCGTCGAGCACCTCCAGGCTGAGATCACCCCGCTCGCCGCTGCAGTCGACGTGGCTGCGGATCGCCCGCAGCCCCTGGCGCCAGGCCCGCATCAGGGCGCGCTCGGCCCGCTGCTCCAGATCCTCGGCGGTGCGGCAGCTGGTTTCGGCCTGGTTGGCCGCCAGGGCCGCCTCAATCGTGCCGTCGCGATTGGGGAAACGGGCCGCACTGAAGGCCTTGTCCAGGTGGGCGTGGGGCTCCACCAGGGGGGTCAGGGCCAGGGGAGGCGCCGCCAGCGAGTTGGACTCCGGCTCGGGCTCGGGCGCCGGATGCAGGGCCCGTATCCGCCCCGCGTTGATCTCCAGCACCACCGACACCAAGCCATCGCCATCCCCTTGGGGCAGTCGCCCATCCCGGCCATCCAGCAGCATCCGGGGGATGCGCAGCGGCGGCAACAGGCTCAAGGCTCCAGCCCCTGCTGGCGTCCGGTGCGGATCACCACGAAGCGACCCGCCGCCGCCAAGGTGGTGGCCTTGTACCGGGGAATCTGCCATTGGGCCAGCTGCTGGCCCCCCAGGTTGGTGCTGTACAGGCTGAACAAGCCAAAATTGCGACGGATCGTGCCCTGGCGCGCCCAGGCCCCCAGCGGCGTCCGTTGGGAGCGCACCAAGCCCGGGCAGTCAGACACCACCACCCGCATCATCATCGGTAACCCCCCCTCATCGCAGAGATCCCGCGTCAACAGATCCACCAACCGATCCGCAGCGAAGTCCTCAAAGGCGGCGGGGCCCGGATTGGTGAGCACCAGACCGGCGGCCGCCACCGAGGCCGCCAGGGCACCCATCACCAAAGCCGGAAAGGGAACAGACAAAAGGGAAAGGAGCCGCACGAGGGGCCCGGCCACCATGGCAAAAACGCCGGGGTCGTGTTGTAAGTTTGAAAGCGAACGGCGGGCGTCGCCAAGTGGTTAAGGCAGTGGCTTGTGGCGCCACCATTCGGGGGTTCAAGTCCCCTCGCTCGCCCTGATTATTTCAAGGTCCCTTAGGGGACCTTGATTTTTTATGGGAGTAAGGGGCGGGTAGCGATGCCTAGAACGAAGTAGACAAACGATCAAATTTCGCCATCACCCCATCCCCCTAGCCAGCAATACCTCCCAGAGACCCTCTCCCCCCTGTCGCACAGGATCCAAGCAGGGTAAACCCGTGCTGGCCGCCGTGGCGGCGAGGGCCTGCTGCGCCGCCGCCCCGTCGAGATGGGCGGTGTTGAGGGCGATGGCCCGCACCCGGGGCGGTGGCGTCGGGGCCGATGCCGCTGCGGCCGGCCGGCCCAGGGCCGCCAGCCGTTCGACCGCATCGATCACCGCGGTCAGGGGCGGCAGGGCCACGTCGGGATGGTTGCGGATGCTGGTCTGGCCGGCCCGGTGCACCAGCAGCAGGTCCGTGGGCTGGCTACCCCGGATCAAGGGCAACGTGGCTGTGGATCCCGGGTGGCAGAGGGATCCCTGGCCCTCCACCAGCAGCCAGGTGTGGGGCCCCGCCGGACCCGCCGAGACAGGGGGCTCGGCCGGGTCCGCCGCCGCCAGCACCGCCTGCTCCACCGCACCGGCTGCGTAATCCACCCGCACCGCATCCAGGGCGACGCCCTGCCCGCTGATCAACAAGCCCGCCTGGCCGGTGCCGATAAAGCGCGCATCCAGCCCCCGGCGCCCGGCCGCCGCCAGCAGTTCGAGGCAGGCGCTCATCTTGCCCACCGCCATGTCCGTGCCCACCGCCAGCAAACGCCGGCAGGGCAGGGACGCCGCCCGGCCCGAGGCCACCGGCAGGTCGGCCGGCTCCTGGCGCAGGTCCCAGATCCAGGCGCCTTCTCGGCAGCTGGCCGCCAGCTCTGGGTCATCCCCCAATCGGGTGTGCAGGCCGCTGGCCGCCGAACATCCAGCCCCCAGGGCCACCAGCAGATCGGCGCGCAGGGCCCCAGGCAAGCGACCGCCGGAGGGGGCCAGGCCCACCACCGCCACAGGCCTGGCAGCGCTGGCGGGCAGCAGGGCCAGGGCCGCCTGCATCGAGGCCAGCACCGGCACCGGCCGGGCAATGCCCGTCACGGTCTCCAGGTCGGCGCCGGCATGGGCCGGATCGATCACCGCCACGATCGGTCCGCGGCGATAGCGCAACATCGCCAAACCCGTCTTGCCGCCGAGGTTGTCGAGACCGCCATGCAGCAACAACACCACCGGGTCATCAGGGCCGAGCATGGGGGCCTCCATCAGCAGCAGGACCAGGGGCCAGGACCTGGGGCCAGGGCCTCGGCCAGGGGACTGGCGGGCCGCAGGCTCACCCCCAGGCCGGCCCCGTCCCCGGCCCGCAGCCCATCGCCTTGCACCAGTTGGGGCCCCTCAAAGGGATCATCAACCAGGTTGAGGTGGCTGTCCAAATCGGGCCAAGTGACCAGGGGCAGCAGCTGGGCGGCGGCCCCGTTGAGCAGGGCACTATCGGAATAGCAGCCCAGCATCACCTCCAGCCCCAGCCGCTGGGCCGCCCGGGCCATCACCAGCGCCTCCGACAGTCCGCCACTCTTGAGCAGCTTGATGTTGACCCCGTCCACATAGGGAGCCAGGCGCACCACATCCGCCAGGTTCCAGCAGCTTTCATCCGCCACCAGGGCGATCGGGCAATCCAGCTCCAGGGCCGCGAACTGGGCCGCATCGGCCTCAGGATCCAGCAGGGGAGGCAGGGGCTGCTCCACCAGCACCACCCCCGCATCCGCCAGCCAAGACACCATCGCGCGAGCCGTCTCCAGGCTCCAGCCGCCATTGGCATCGACCTGCAGTTCGGCCGCAGCGCCGCCCAGCCGCTGCTGCCGTGCCTCGATGGCAGCGGCCACCGCCACCACCAGGGAACGGTCGTGCTCCAGCCCCTCGGGGCTGCCCAGCTTGAGCTTGATGCGGCTGGCCGGGAGCTGGTTCCACCAGCGCTCCAGCCGCTCCAGAACCGCCGGCACCGCCTTCGTAGCGGCGATGGCCCGTTTCAAAGCCGCCGGTTTCGCCCCAGCCTGTCGTGCCCCCGGCTTCAATAACGAACAAAAGGCGGTCCACCGCCGAGGTGGTGCCCCGGCTGATCGCCAGCGGCACGGCCTTGGTGAGGCCAAACCGGTGCAGGCTGCAGCGCATCGCATTGCGGAGGTTCCGGCGGACCATAACCACTTCCAGGGGCCAAGGAGCCTCGATATCCGAGGATGACCCCATGACCGCCACCCTCAGCGACGCCACCAGCGCCCCTGGAACTCCCCCCGCCCCCGAACGCGGGCGGGGGGAGTACTGGATCACCACCTTCGGCTGCCAGATGAACAAGGCGGACTCGGAGCGCATGGCCGGCATCCTCGAAGCCATGGGCTATCGGGCCGGCCAGGATGAACACAGCGCCGACCTGGTCCTTTACAACACCTGCTCGATCCGCGACAACGCCGAGCAAAAGGTCTACAGCTATCTGGGGCGCCAGGCGCAGCGCAAACGGGACAATCCCCATCTCACCCTGGTGGTGGCCGGATGCGTGGCCCAGCAGGAGGGTGAATCCCTGCTGCGCCGCGTACCGGAACTGGATCTGGTGATGGGGCCCCAGCACGCCAACCGCCTCGAAAGCCTGCTGATCCGGGTCGAGAATGGCCAGCAGGTGGTCGCCACCGACGAGCACCAGATCCTGGAGGACATCACCACGGCCCGCCGGGACAGCCGCGTCTGCGCCTGGGTGAATGTGATCTACGGCTGTAACGAACGCTGCACCTATTGCGTCGTGCCGGCGGTGCGGGGGCGCGAACAATCGCGGCTGCCCGGGGCCATTCGCCTCGAGATGGAGGGTCTGGCGGCCCGGGGCTACCGGGAGGTCACCCTCCTGGGCCAGAACATCGATGCCTACGGCCGCGACCTGCCGGGCATCACACCGGAGGGCCGCCGCCAGCACACCCTCACCGACCTGCTGCGCGAGGTGCACGCGGTGGACGGCATCGAACGGCTGCGCTTTGCCACCAGCCATCCCCGCTATTTCACCGACCGCCTGATCGACGCCTGCGCCGCGTTACCCAAGGTGTGCGAGCACTTCCACATCCCCTTCCAGAGTGGCGATAACGAGGTGCTCAAGGCCATGGCCCGCGGCTACACCATCGAGCGCTATCGCCGCATCCTGGAGCGCATCCGCGAGCGCATGCCCGACGCCTCGATAAGCGCCGATGTGATCGTCGGTTTTCCTGGCGAAACCGACGCCCAGTTCCAGCGCACCGTCGATTTGGTCGGAGAGATCGGTTTTGATCTCGTCAACACGGCGGCCTATTCCCCCCGCCCCAACACCCCCGCCGCCGATTGGCCGGATCAGCTCCCGGATGCGGTCAAGGTCGAACGGCTGGCCGCCCTCAATGGAGTGGTCGAAGCCACCGCCCGCCAGCGCAGTGCCCGCTTTGTCGGACGGCTGGAGCAGGTGCTGGTGGAGGGGGTCAATCCCCGCAATCCCCTCCAGCTGATGGGACGCACCCGCAGCAACCGGCTCACCTTTTTTGCCGCCGAGGGTGCTGGGGGTCACCGCTGGGGGGTGGGGGATCTGGTGCCGGTGCGCATCGAAACGGCCCGGCCCTTTTCGCTCAGTGGCCAGGCCGAGGGCCCCGGCTGATCAGCGAGCACCGATCCGCCCCCACCTTTAAGAGGGACCTGGCAGCCGGGGTGGAGCCTTTGGCAGGGCCGAGTCTGCTTCCGCTTCGAGGCTTTC
>JAPLIF010000151.1 GCA_026389255.1 Cyanobacteriota bacterium | reverse complement strand
TGATCTCGGGTTTTGTGATCACCGCGTCCCTGTCCCGGCATCAGGAGTCCGACTGGCGAGCGTTCCTGTTGGGTTTCTATGCCCGACGGGTCAAGCGGCTGCTGCCCCTTTTGATCACCTGCGTCCTGCTGACGATGCTCGTCGGCGCCTTGGTGATCTCCCCCGGGTCGGACGAGTTCAAAGCCACCTGGACAACAGGGATCGCCGCCCTTTTGGGTGTGGGCAATATCACGCTGCAGGCGCAGCAATCGGATTATTTCGCCTCTGCCACAGCCCTCAATCCTTTCACCCATACCTGGTCGCTGGGCGTGGAAGAGCAATTCTATTTATTGTTTCCAATTCTGGTTTATGCCAGTGGTCTGTCCCGCCATAGGCCCGGCGCTGGCAGGCGACTGGGCCTGCCTTTGGCTCTGTTGAGCCTGGCTTCCCTGGTTGGCTGGATTGGGATGAACGGGCGTGATCCGGGATGGACCTATTATTTTTTTCCGGTGCGCTTCTGGGAGCTGGCCGCCGGCGCCCTGGCCTTCCTGTCCTGGCGTTCCCGATCCAAAGCCCCGGCTGGCCCAGGCTTCCCCTTGCTGGCGCCGGGTTTCTTGCTGGCCGCCCTGGTCGGCCTGCTGGTGTTGCCCCGTTCGCTTGCTGCCTGGGTCACCGTGGCGGTGGTCCTGGTCACGGCGTTGCTGTTACGGCAGTTGACCCGCGGCCAATGGAGCCAGAGGCTGTTGGGAGCCGGTCCGCTGCGTTATCTCGGCCTGATTTCCTACGCGCTCTATCTCTGGCATTGGAGCGTGCTCTCGCTCAGCGTCTGGACCGTGGGCATCGAGGCCCGCACGGTGCCCTTCCAATTGGCCCTGATCTTGCTGTTGGCGGTTGTTTCCCACCACGGGATCGAGAAGCCGCTGCGCGCGGCCCGCTGGGGGGGCACGCCGGCGCTGACCCTGCTGGTTGGCCTGCTGGTGGTCCTGGGATCGGTGCTGCTGCTTGTCCTGGGGGGCCGTCCCCTGCGGGGTCGGTTGTTCACTGGTGTTGACCCTGGCGTGGCCCGGCATTGGGACCATCAGGTGGGACTGGCCGGCACCACCGTGAACGGTGAACACTGCCACTCGGGCCCTGGGATTTCCCTAGGGGATTTCGCCACCACCCTGGACCGGTGCACCACCCCCAGGCGCCCGGGCGACCGGCAGCGGCTGTTCATCCTTGGGGACAGCCATGCCCTGGCCCTGATGCCGCTGGAGCAGCGCCTTCACCAGGAGCTGCCCCTGCAGATCACCCACCTTTCGCGCGGTGGTTGTCCCCTGCCGCCATCGGCTTCTGGTCATGAATCCACGGGCTGCTGGACCTTCGCCCAGCAGGTGATCGCGGCCACCCTGGCGGCCGCCAGGCCGGGGGATCTCGTGCTCATCCACAACTACTTCCGCTCCCATTTCGGCGCAGGGGATGACACGCGCTCCATGCAGATCGATGGCCAGGGACTCCATGTGGTCGACCCGGCCGCCAAGGTGACCTACTACAAACAAGCCCTCGATCAGCTGGCCGCCCGCCTGGCAGAGAGGGGGGTGGGGCTGGTGATCGTGGCGGACATGCCGCGATTTCTGGACCTGAAACTGGATCCGAACCTCTGTGTGCAGCAGTGGTTCAGGCCTTCGCTACCCAAGGCCTGCGGCCAGCGGTTGGTGGAGACCCTGGCGTTCCATCGGGCCGACAACGCCGCGATCAACAAGGTGCTGGCCGCCGTCGCCGCCAACCATCGCAACGGGCGGATCTTTGATCCAACGGGGGCTCTGTGCCCAGAGGGCCTTTGCCGCAGCCACGATCAAGACGGCATGCTTCTTTATCGCGATCGCGACCATCTCAACGAGCGGGGCGTTTTGTTGTTGGATGGGGATCTGCGCCGTTTCCTGCTGAGCCCTTCGCCGGTCTCCGCTCCAGCATTGGAAGGAAGCCAAGGATCTAGATTGATTGGGCCATTAGACAAGGCAAGTGTTGGCCCAGGGAACAGCGTTGCCCCCCATTCCGATTTTTATCGGTTACGACTCCCGCGAGCGCGCCGCCACCAACGTGCTGATCGACAGTCTGTATCAACACAGCACTAGGCCCCTGGCGATCACCCCGATCGTGAACACCCAGCTCGCGTCCCTCTATTGGCGCGAGCGCGATCCCAAACAGAGCACCAGTTTTTCCTTCACCCGCTTCCTGGTGCCCTCATTAATGGGCTATCAAGGCTGGGCGATATTTATGGATTGCGACATGCTTTGTCGCGGTGACATCAGTGAACTCTGGGATTTGTGCGACGATCAATATGCCCTTCTTTGTGTTCAGCACGAACACGTTCCCAACGAGACCGTCAAATTTCTTGGTGAGGTGCAAAGCCCCTACCCCAAAAAGAACTGGAGCTCCTTGATGTTGTTCAACTGTTCCCGTTGTACCGCTCTGACGCCCGAGTACGTCAACAGCGCTAGTGGGTTGGAGTTGCATCGTTTCCACTGGCTCACCGGGGACCACGAGGTGGGGTCCCTCCCGAACCGCTGGAACCACTTGGTGGACGTCCAGCCCCCACCCCAGGCCAGCGCCGAGGATGGGGGCCCGATCCTGCTGCACTGGACCCTGGGAGGACCCTGGTTCCGGGAGCAGCGAACGATGGGGGGGGCGCTAGCGGCCGAGTGGTTTGGGGCCAGGGATGATGCCCTGAGACTGTGGGACTGAAGCAGGGGGGCGCCGGCCCGAGCCGCCTCAGCGTCGTGACCGTCTGCATGAATCGCCGGGACCACCTCTGGCGTTCCGCCCCCTTGGTGGCCCAGCTCCCCTGGCATGACGAGCATCTGATCGTTGATTGGAGCAGCCGGGAACCCCTGCGCCGTGAGGACCTCCCCCCCGATCCCCGCCTGCGGCTGGTGCGGGTGGAGGGTGAAGGCCGTTGGAACCTTTGCCGGGCCTACAACTTCGCCTTCGCCAGGGCCAGGGGCGAGCTGATCCTGAAGCTGGATGCGGATGCCTGGCCCACCGAGCGCTTTGATCCGTTGGCGGCCCGGTTGCAGGGAGTCGACGACGACCCCAGCCGGCAGCCGGTGCTCTGTGCCTTTGGCAGCGGGCCTGAGGGGCGCAAGGGCCAGTTTCTGATCGAGCGGCGCCTGCTGGAGGCGGTGGGCGGCTTCAACGAATTGTTGGTGGGCTACGGCTTTGATGACAAGGATCTGCTGGCCCGGCTGGGGATGCAGCTCGGTATCCAACCGGCGCCCATCCCTGAGGCTTGGTTGGCGGTGATTGCCCACTCCGACGGGGAGCGCGCCGAACGGGGACCGGGCGAAGCGTCCGCCACCAGCGCCCGCAGCCACGGCGAGGCCGCCATGCGGGCCACCCGGCTGGCCAATCGCCTGCTGGCGGCCCATTGCCCCTGGGGACCCCGCAGTCGGGCCAGTCACTACCTCCAAGAGCACCCAGGCCGCTGGCGGGTGGAGCCCGATTCGGTGCCCCATCCCCCTGGGGCCGTGGCCGCCGAGGTCGAGCACGCCTGCCGCATGACCTTCTGGGCCCACTTCCTGGCGATTCCCGAGGTGTTCCTGGAGGTGTTGCCCTATCGCCTCTTCCCCCCATCCCAGCGGGGCGGGTGGGACGTGCGGCCCTGGCATCGGCTCTGGTGGTACACCGGCCGGCAGCTGCTGCAGTTGCCGGTGCGGCTTGTGGTGGGGGCCATGGAGCTGGCGCGGGGACGCCAGGGCAGCGTGGGTCCCAGGGGCAGCGGGGCCCCAGGAGCGGGTTCATGAGCCTCAGCATCGTCACGGTCTGCATGAACCGGAGCCACCACCTGCTGCAGTCGGCGCCCCGGGTCGCCGCGCTGCCCTGGCATACGGAGCACCTGGTGGTGGACTGGAGCAGCAGCCAGCCCCTGGGTCGCGAGCAGCTGCCCCCGGATCCGCGGCTGCGGCTGCTGCGGGTGGAGGGAGAGCTGGAGTGGAACCTCTGTCGGGCCTACAACTTTGCCGTGGCCCAGTCCAGGGGTGAGGTGATCCTGAAGCTGGATGCGGACGCCTGGCCTTCGGCCCGCTTTGACCCGGGGGCGCCCCAGCTGGAGGTGGCGGGTCGCCCCTGCGCCTTTGGCAGCGGCGGGGAGGGACGCAAGGGCCAGATCCTGGTTGCCCGAGCCCTTTTTGAGACGGTGGGGGGATTCCATGAGCTCCTGGTGGGCTACGGGTTCGACGACAAGGACCTGCGGATCCGCCTGACCCAGGTGCTGGCCCAGGAGCCCGCCTGGATCCCCGCCGATTGGTTGGAGCTGATCAGCCACACCGACGCCGAGCGGGCGGGGGGGCAAACGGGAGCGGGGGCCTTGCTGGCCTCCCGGGGCCTGGCGGCGATGCGGGCGTCCCGGCTGGCCAACCGCCTGGTGGCCGCCCATGCTCCCTGGAGCGCCGCGGCCCGCCATTCCAGTTACGCCAGGGAGGTTGGGGGGGCCTGGCGGCTGGTGGGCGGCTCCAGGCCCCAGTTGGAGGCTGAAATCGCCGATGAGATCGACCATGCCCGTCGCATGACGTTCTGGAGTTGTTTCCTCGCGATCCCCGACATCTTTCTGGAGGAACTGCCCGTCAAGCTGGTCCCTCCGATCCGGTCAGGTCGGTGGCCGGTGGCTTGGTGGCATCGCTTGTGGTGGCACTCCGGACGCCGCCTCTTGCATGCACCGTCGCTGCTGTTGTCCCTGGGCCGCGGCCGCCTGGCGCGGGGCCGTCGTTCGGGCGGCCCCGGATCCCTGGACCAGGGGCGCTGACCATGGTCCAGGTGGTGCTGGCTTTCAATGCCATCCATCTGGAGGCGGCGCGGCGGATTCGGCACAGCCAAGCCACCGCGCCGCCGGAGTGGGAGGTGCTGCTCTACGAACCCAGCCGCCTCGCCCTGGAGGCTGGGGATCTGCGGCTCTGGCCCTGGCGCTGGCCGATCCACCCGCTCACCATGGCCGCCGTGGCCCTGGCGGCCCGGCTGGGGTTGGTGGGGCGCCTGCGACTGGCCCATCTGCGCGGCGCCGGCCGGGCCCTGCGGGTGCTGGCCCGCCATGGCCGCCAGCTGGAGTTGCTCGATGACGGCCTCGACCAATACCGGTGCCAGCCCCGGGCCCTGGATCCCCAGATGTTTGAGGCCGGCCTTCCCTGCTGGTTGTTTTCCGATCGGGCGGCCCATCGCGCCCCCTGGTGCGCCCGTTTCGATTGCCGCGAGCTGGGACCCCTCTTTGGCCCCCAGGCTTCTGCGGAGGGGCTCGTGGCTGGTCCGGCCCATACCGCTGGGGCCAGCCCCTCCTTTCGCACCTTAATTGTGGATTCGCCCGGGGTGGAGCGGTTGGGTGCCGAGGCGGATCCCTGGCCCCACCCCTGGCGCCTGGTCCCCCATCCCGTCGCGGCGAAACGTCACTGGCTCGGGCCCCTCGCGCCCGAAGACCAGACCCTGGGCGGCCCCCCCGAGGCGGCGCTGCGGGGGTTCGGGGGGGTGGTGGTGGTGGGCGAAAGCCTGGTGTTGCTCGCCGCCCTGTCCCTCTGCGGCCCCGACGCCAAGCTGGTCGTTGCGCTTCCCCGGCAGGCGGACGGGAACTTGTGCCGCCTGATACGGGAAGAAGCTGCGCGGGATACACGGCTTTGGGTGTTGCCCTAGTTCGATGATTGGAGTTGATGGGATCTATGACTGGGTTTTCGTCCTCGTGGCTGCGTTGGGGTCTGATTTTTAGCGCCCTGTTTCTGGCGATTCACTGGCAGGAGGTGAGTTCCCCCACCTGGAATGTTGATGATTGGGCCTTGCTGGGCCAGTCGATTGACCAGGCCAACCAGAGTCGACCGGGCTGGGATCTTGTCTACGGATCCCTCTTCCAACATGCCTATTCCCCTTTCTTTGGCTGGTTGCTTGCCGCAGGTTCAATTTATGCTTTGGCCGCTGCCCTGGCCCTGTTTGTGCCTGCGGTCACACCCCCCTGGATCTGCCTATTGGCGCTGCTGATCAGTGGCCATGCCTATCTGCTCGATCTATTTAACTTCAGTTTTGCCATCGGCCTGTATCTGCTGCCGGCGGCCCTATCCGTATGGGGTGCGGTGTTGATCGCCTACCGCACTGGCCCGCCGTTGTTGGGGCGCCGTTGGCTCGATGCCATCCTTGGCTTGCTGGCGGTAGCTTTTGCCCTCTCGATTTACCAGCCCACTGGTTATATTGGCATTGCCTTGCTTGGCTGGAATGGCCTGGCCCGGGCCCTCGGCAGTCGGCCCTTTGGCCTGAAGGCGCCCAAGCAGTTGGTGGCGGGTGTGCTGACAGGGGGCTTTGGCTATTACCTGGTCTCCCGGCTGGCCATGGCGGGCCAGACCCCCAATACCCGCACCGGATTTGCCTCGCTGGAGCGTTTCTGGCACAAGCTCACCGATGGGGGGGTCCACCGGGAGGTTTATGCCACGGATGTGAGCCTGTTGCCCCGGATTCCCCAGCAGGGTCTGGCCATGCTTTTCCTGCTGTTACTGGCCTTGACCACGGTCCAGTTGCTGCGGGTCACACCCAAAGGCCCGCAGCGAACGCGACGCCTCGGCAGCCTCTGGGCCGCCGCCGGTTTCCTGACGCTGGTGCCGTTTCTGCTGTACTACATCCTTGATGCCGGGTTCCCTTCCCGTGCCTTCTGCCTTGGCATTGTGGCGGTGCTGGCGACCATGGCGGCGCCCCTGACGGCCCAACGGCTGGGGGTCCCCTGGCTGGGCTGGAACCCGACACTGGCCCGGGGGCTGGTGGGCCTGCTGGTGGTTGGTTATCTGGTGCCCCAGGCGGCGTTTGCCTCCCGGGTGTGGGAATTGACCGCATTGATGCAAATGCGGGACATGGCCCTCTCCCAGTCCATTTTGGCCGATGTGCGGGCGGCCTCGCTGCAGGGGGGCACGCCGGCGGAGTCCTTCTCTATTTTTGGCACCACCGAGCGCACCGAACCCTTTGCCCACTGGAGCAGCGTTGGCGAATCCGCCTTTCGCCGCGAATGGAGCATCCCGGCCCTTTTCCTCAATCTGCACCAGGTGAAGGTGAATCACATTGCCTATCGGAGTGAGGCCAATGAGGCCGAGGTGCGGGCTGGCCTGCCCCCCTGCCGCGCCTATCCGCAGCCGGGGGCGATCGTGGCCTATCAGGGGCGCTGGTTGGTGTGTCTGGAGGCCAATCCGGCGGCTGCGCCGGAGCGGCGGTAGCTGGCCTTGGTGAGCACGAACGACAGGCCGGCCCACAGCACCATCGTCACCAAGCCCACCACCGTGGCACTGGCTCCCAGACGCTCTAGAAGGGCACCGGCTCCCAGGCTCACCGCCAGGCAAAGCAGTTGGATCGCCCCGTAGCCGGCCAGGAGCGAACGGCTGAAGCGCACCCGGAAGCTGATGCGGGCATGCAGCACCGCATTGATCACCAGGCAGATGCCGCCGGCCAGGCTGATGGCCACACCAGCAGGAAGCGCAGCAGGCTTGAATTCAATCCTCGCCGCAGCAGGGTCCAAGGAAGGCTGGTCATGGCCGCCGGGCCAGCAGCATCAGGGAGCTGCCCCACGGCAGGGGCAGGGCCCGGCAGACCCGTTCTTCCCATTGCAGCAACCCGATCAGCAGGGTGTTGAGCCCTAGGGGGGGCAAGGTCACGTCCGAATCCCCGTTGTCGCCGCCTTCGGGGAGCAGCGTTTCCAGCCGGGTCTGGAGCCACAGCAGGGGCGTCAGCCAGGAATTCCAGTAGGACACCGATTCGGGCTCTAAGCCGACCGCCCGCACCTGACGGCTCAGCCCCTCGGCCAGGTAGCGGCGGCCACCCATCACCCGTTGATCGTGGCGCCGCTCCAGGCAGGGCATGGCCGCCACATTGATCAGCAGCAAGCCCCCCGGGCGAACCATGGCGGCCATGCCCGCTAGGGCCCGGGGCGGATCGACCTGGCGGTGGTAAAGCACATCCAGGGAGATCACGGCGTCATACAGATCGTCCCCCACCGGCAGGTCATTGACGGACCGCTCCACCACCGTCAGACCCCGCCCACGGGCATAGACCAGGGCCAGGGGGTGGAGGTCGCAACCGGCGGTGGCGGCAATACTGGTCTCGGCCTGGAGTTCAGCCAACATGCCGCCGGTGCCACAGCCGGCGTCAAACACCTTCAGGGCATGGCCCTGGCGGCCAGCTTCCCGCTGGAGTCGCTCCACCACCCGACGGCGCAGGCTGCGATACCACCAATGCCGCTGCTCCAGGGCGGCGAGCACGTGATATTCCTGATCCTGCATGGACCGTTCCGATGGACGGGGCCATCATGCTTGGCCTTAAGGGTTCTGGCTGGCGGCCTGCGGTTACCGACAGTCCCGCAGCACCTCCAGCACCTGGTCGGCGGTGGCCCGCCAGTCAAAGCCCGCCGCCCGGAGAGGTCCCGCCGCTGCCAAGCCGGCCGCCAGGGCGGGCTCCCGCAGCACCTGGTCCAGGGCCGAGGTGAGGGCGTCGATGGAGCGCGGATCCACCAGCAGGCCCGCGTCCCCCACCACCTCCGGCAGGGCGCCGGCCCGGGCGGCCACCACGGGGGTTCCGCAGGCCATGGCCTCCAGGGCCGGCAGGCCAAAGCCTTCCCAGAGGCTGGCCAGCACCAGGGCCTGGGCGCGATTCAGCAGCTGCAGGCGCTCCCCATCGCTCACCCAGGGCAGCCAGTCGCAGCGCCCGGCGATGCCCAGTTCCTGGGCCAGGGCCTGCAGGCGGGGCGTGTAGCGCCGGTCGTGGGGGCCCACCAGCTTCAGCCGCAGGGGGTCGCCGGGGTCCTTGACCTTGGCGAAAGCCCGCAACACCCGGTCCAGATTCTTGTGGGGGTCGTGGCGGCCCAGCACCAGAAAAAAGGCCTCCCGCCGCAACCCCAGCGGCCGTAGTCGCCCCGGATCGAAGCCCAGCCGGATCGGCACCAGGCGCCGGGCCGGCACCCCCAGTCGCCCATGCACTTCCCTGGCGGTGGCCTCGGAGTTGCACAGCACCCGCACCGCCCGGTGCAGCACCAAGGGCACATAGGCCAGGTGGTAGGCCAGCAGCGGCGAGAGTTGGGGGTAGCGCAGGGGCAGCAGGTCGTGGGCCAGCACCACCGAGCGCACGCCCCGCAGCAGGGGGGCCTCCGGCAGCGGCGAGAGCAATAGGGGCGTACCACTGGCCCGCAGCAGGCCCGGCAGTTCGTTCTGGGTCCACACCAACCGCCGCCAGTGGCCCTGGCGCCCGAATTCGGGGGAGAGGTCGGCGGGAATCGGCAGGCTGTGGGGTCGATCGCCGCCCAGGGGGTCCAGCAAGGGCACCAGGGCGGGATCCAGGGCGTTGACCAGGTCTCGGGCCACGACGCCGATCCCGGTGGGGCGGTGGCCCAGGTAGCTGCCGTTGAACAGGGCTAGGGGGGAGGCGGTCCTCATGGCTGGATGGGATTAGGGCCCAGCGCTGGACCGATCCCCTGCAGCACCGCCAGGCTGCGCCGGGGCTGCAGGGGCAGGCGCACCAGGGTGAGTGCCAGGAGCCGCAGGGTGCGCAGCAGCAGCACCCAGGGGGGGCAATGGCGCCGCAGAAAACGCAAATAGCTGATCGTGGAGAGGCGTTGCCGCAGGGGTACCGCCGCGTTGGACCCCAGGCCGCGGTGGTGGCGCACCGTGGGTTGGGGCAGCCACACCACCGGGGCGCCCCGGGACGAGAGCCGCAGGCAGAGGTCCATGTCTTCGTAGTACAGGGGAAAGGCGGGGTCGAAGCGGGCGGGCGGCTCGTGGGCGCTGGGCCGTAGGGCCAGGCTGCAGCCGCTGAGCCAGTCCACCGCCCGGGGAGCCCCTGCGGCGAGGTCCGTTGCCTCCAGACGCCGGGATCGGAAGGCCAGGCCCGGGTCGATCCAGCCGCCACTGGCCTCCAGACCGCCATGGTCATCGAGCACCGCCGTGCCCACCACGGTCCGCTGCGGCAATCGGGCCAGCTGATGCCCCAATTGCGCCAGTTCCTCTCCGCCCTGTAGGCGGGTGTCGGGATTGAGCAGCCACACCCAGCCGTCCCAGCCCTGGGCCGCCAGCAGGTCGAGGGCCCGGTTGCAGCCCACCCCGAATCCATCCCCTTCATGGCCCGCCAGGCGCCGCAGGACCAGGGGGGCTGCCTTGTCGGTGTGGAGACGGCCGGCGGTCCGCAGCGGTTCCAGGTCCAGGGGGGCTGACAGGGGACTGTTGTCCACAAGTAGCCAGAGCTGGGGTGGCTGGCGTTGGCGGGCCAGATCCCTGGCCAGCTCTGGTAGGACCGCTTCGCTGTGATACGCCACCGTCACCACCATTAGAGGCGGCGGTGACGGTGGCGGATCCGTGGCCGCCGACAGGGGCTGGAGCGGGGGCACGGCAGCGACGAGATGGGGGCGGGATGGGGGAAAGTGGAGCGGGCCCGGGGCCTCCAGGCCCGTCAGCTTCGCAGCCCGGCCCCCCCCTGTGCCATGACCCCACCCCTTGCCGATTCGCCCATCAACGCCCCTAGGACGGGCTGCCCGATCTGTGGGCTCCAGGCCGATCCCCTGGCGTGGCAGGTCGATGGCATCGCCCGCTTCGGCATCGGTTGGGTTCTGCGCCACCATCCGGCGCCGGCGCCCTTAAAGGGCTGGTTGCTGCTCGACAGCGGCCGCCATCTGGGGGGCCCTGCCGACTTCGACGCCGCCGAAGCGGATTCATTCGGCGAGGCCCTGCGCCGCAGCTGCGCCCTGGTGCGTCAGCTGAGCGGGTGTGATCGGGTCTATGCGATCGCTTTTGGCGAAGGCGCGCCCCACCTGCACGTGCATCTGATTCCGCGCCACGGCGCCGAGGCCGCCAGCAAGGCCTGGAGTGTGGCGGATCTTTATCGCGCCGTTGAGGCGGGGGAACGGGCCGCCGCAGACCCCGCCGCCGTGGCCGATTTCGTGGCGCGGGCCCGGCGGCAAACGGCGGATTGGTGATGTCGCCTGAGTGGCAGTGGCTTGCTGGCATCGCTGCTGGACCCCAGGGAGGCGGGGCTTTGGCGGCTGGTCGCTCCGGAGGCCGGCGATAAGCTCGGCCCAGCAGGAGCGACGCTGATGCGATTCGTGGTGGCGGTGCCGGCCCGATTGGAATCCTCCCGGTTGCCGGGCAAGGTGCTGGCCGACATCGGCGGCAAGCCCATGATTCAGCGGGTCCTGGAGCGCTGCGCCTTGGCCCGCCGGCCCTCTGCCGTGGTGCTCTGCACCGACAGCGATGACTTGATGCAGGCGGCGGAAGCCTGGGGGTTCCCTGCCCTGGCCACCAGCCCAGCCTGTGATTCCGGCAGCCAACGCATCGCCTCGGTGCTGGAGGCCATCGTTGCCCTAGCTGGAGCCCCCGAGGAAGAAGACCGCGCCGAAACGGTGATCATCAACGTCCAGGGCGACCAGCCGTTCCTGGATCCGGCGGTGATCGATGCCATGGCCGCCGCCTTCGAGGCCCGGCAGCCCGTGCCCGAGGTGCTGACGCCCGTCTACCGCCTCGGGGCCGACCGTCTCCACAATCCCAATGTGGTCAAAACCCTGGTGAGCAGCCGCGGTCAGGCCCTGTACTTCTCCCGTTCGGCCATCCCCCATGTGCGCGGCGTCGATCCAGGCGACTGGCATGGCCACGCCCCCTATTGGGGCCATGTGGGGCTGTATGGCTATCGGGCTGATGTGCTGGCCCGCTGGGAGGACTTGCCCGATTCCCCCCTGGAGGCCATCGAGAAACTCGAGCAGTTGCGGCTGCTGGAGGCCGGTATTGCCATCAGCACCTTTGTGGTGGCCGGTGAATCCCTTTCCGTTGATACGGCAGAACAGCTGGAGCAGGCCCGGATCCTGGCTGCGGCTGGCGCCTGAGTGAGGCCTTCAGGCGCCGGTGGTGAGTCCGGCCTGCACCAGGTCGTGGAGGCGCAGCATCCCGAGCATGCGGCGTTCGTCGCCCACCACCGGCAGCACGCTGATCGACTTGCGGCGGTTGCTTTCCATTGCTTCGAGGGCATTGATCGCCAGGGTGTCGCCGCTGACCGTGATCGGATCGGTCGTCATCAGATCGCTGGCCGTCAGCAGGCTCCATTCGGCTGGGGGATGGCTCTGCAGGGCGCGCCGCAGGTCGCCATCGGTAATTATTCCCCCCAGTTGGCTGGGTTGCCCTTCCCGGGCCACCCAGCAGGCCCCCACCCCGTCGGCGGTGAGGTGGGCAATCACCTCCGCCAAGGGGGTGAACGTTTCCAGGGGGCCCAGGGTTGCGGTGCCCACCATCAGGTCGGCGGCGGTCAGGGTCAGTTGCTTGCCCAGGGAACCGGCCGGGTGGTTGAGGGCAAAGTCCTGGGGCGAGATGCCCCGCCGTTCCATCCACACCGCCGCCAGGGCATCGCCAATGGCCATGGCCACCGCCGTGCTGGCGGTGGGGGCCAGGTTGAGCGGACAGACCTCGCGGTCCACCGAGGCATCCAGCACCACGTCACAACCCTGCGCCAGACTGGAGTTGATCCGGCCCACTAGGGCGATGCGGGCGGTACCGCGGCGGCGGAGGTGGGGCAGGATTTCCAGCAACTCCTGGGTTTCGCCGCTGTTGGAAAGCAGCAGGGTGATGTCGTCGGGTGCCACCAGCCCCAGGTCGCCGTGCAGGGCATCCACGGGGTTCAGAAAGATGGCCATCAGGCCGATGGAGGAGAAGGTGGCGGCGATTTTGCGCGCCACGATGCCACTTTTCCCCACCCCCGTGATCACGAGCTTTGAGCGGGTCTCGGCGCAGCGTTCCATCAGGTCCAGGGCGGATTCCACTTGCTGGCCATCCAAGCGGTGGGCGCTGGCGGCGATGGCCGCCGCCTCCTCCTCCAGGCAGCGCGTGAGAGCGGACAAGGGGAAGCTCCGGGATGATGGGCCCATTCTCCCTTGCCCCTTGCCCGCGAGCGCCTTCTGGGATCTGCCGGGATTACCCCCCTCCCTGCCGCCCCTGCTCGCGGCGGCGGCGGGAGATCGGGTGGCCCTGGTGGGTGGTGCGGTGCGGGACCTTCTGCTGCATCGGGTGCATCACGCTCCCTGGCAGGGAGTCCCGGATCTGGATCTCGTGGTGGAGCCGGCTCGGCGGGAGGGCGCGGATCCGCCCGTTGCCCCCGCCCACCAGTTGGCGCGCCGCCTGATCCAGGGGCTTGGCCCTGCTGGGGTCCTCAGCTACCGGGAGCACACGGCCTATGGCACGGCCGAATTGGAACTGAACCTGGAGGAGGGGCCGCTGCTCCTGGATTTGGCCAGTGCCCGCCACGAGGTCTATCCCGCACCCGGGGAGAATCCCAGGGTGGCTTTCGGCAGCCTGGCCGAAGATCTGGCGCGCCGGGATTTCACCATCAACGCCATGGCTCTGATGGTGGGGGAGGCCAGCACCACGCTGCTCGACCCCCATGGCGGCCAGGCCGATCTGGGCTCCCGTCAGCTGCGGCTGCTGCATGGGTCCAGCCTGCAGGACGACCCCACCCGCATCGTGCGCGGTGCCCGCTATGCCGCCCGGCTCGGGTTTGCCCTCGCCCCCGAAAGCCTTGAGCAATGGACCACCACCGTGGCCCGCTGGCCCTGGGCCTGGCGCCCGGGCGATCCCCCGGCCCTGGCGCCACCGGCGATGGCCACCCGTCTGCGCATGGAACTGGATCTGTTGTTGGAGCGGGAGCCCTGGCGGGCTGGCCTGGAGGCGCTGCAATCCTGGGGAGCCCTGGTGCTGCTGGACCCGGACCTGCAGCGGGACCGGTGCTGGCCCTGGCGATTACGCCACGCCGAACGGATGGGCCTGCCCCTGTTTCCTGCCCTGTTGCAGGCGGCTGGGGATCCGCTGGCCCTGGCGGAGCGGCTGCAACTGCCCCACCATCACCAGCAGCTGTTGGCCCAGGTCCTGGTTCTGGGGCAGCGCCTGGCCGCCCTCGACCCAGGCCAGGCGCCAGCCCTGTGGCCCCCATCCCGTTGGTGTGCGCTGTTGGAGACCCCGGGAGTGTCGGCCGAGGCGGTGGCCCTGGTGGTGGCGGCGGGTGGCCCCTGGCGGCGACCCCTGCTGCGCTGGTGGCTGCGCTGGCGCCATCTGCGCTCGCCCCGCACGGCCGCTTCCCTGATCGAGGCCGGCATGACTCCCGGACCCCAATTGGGGGAACGGCTCAGGCAGCTGCGCGCCGAGCGCCTCGATGCC
>JAPLIF010000314.1 GCA_026389255.1 Cyanobacteriota bacterium | reverse complement strand
TGTTGAGCGTCAAAACAGGCGGTTGCGAAGAAGATTGTGCTTACTGCCCCCAGTCAATGCATCACAGCAGTGATGTGACCGACCGATCCGACTTCGACGTGGCCGGGGTCCTGCGCCGGGCCCAGCTGGCCCGCCAGGCCGGCGCCCAGCGCTTCTGCATGGGCTGGGCCTGGCGCGAAATCCGGGAGGGGGCGCCCTTTGAGGCCATGCTTGAGATGGTGCGGGGCGTAAGGGCCCTGGGACTCGAAGCTTGTGTCACGGCAGGCATGGTCACCGAATCCCAGGCGGACCGCTTGGCCGATGCGGGGTTGAGCGCTTACAACCACAACCTGGACACCAGTCCCGAGCACTACGGAGCGATCATCACCACCCGCTCCTATCAGGAGCGCCTGGAAACCCTGGCCCGGGTGCGCCAGGCCGGCATTGCGCTCTGTTGTGGGGGCATCATTGGTTTGGGTGAATCCGGCCATGACCGTGCCTCCCTGCTGCACGTGCTCTCCAACCTGGATCCCCATCCCGAGAGCGTGCCGATCAATGCCCTGGTAGCGGTCCCGGGAACTCCTCTGGAAGACTGCCCGCCGGTCGATCCCCTGGATCTGGTGAGGATGGTGGCCACGGCCAGGATCCTGATGCCCAGGAGTCGGGTCCGACTCAGCGCCGGTCGGGAGCAGCTGACGCGGGAAGCCCAGATCCTCTGCCTGTTGGTGGGGGCCGACTCGATTTTTTACGGCGACACCCTGCTCACCACCGCCAACCCCAGCCAGAGCAACGACCGAGCCCTGCTGGCAGCCGCAGGCGTCCGGGTCATGGAACAACAGCCCATGCCAGCCTTCCCCGTGACCCCGTAAGGACCAGTCCATGTCCCAGCAGGTCGTCAGTTTCTACCGTTTTGCCACCCTGGATCCCGGGTCCCTGCCCGAGCTGCGCGATCGCTTCAGCCGCCTCGGCCTTGCCCTGGAGCTCAAGGGCACCGTGCTGCTAGCCAGTGAGGGGGTGAACGGCAGTCTCTGGGGATCGGAATCGGCGCTGCAGTCCATGCTTGCCGAACTGGAGCTGGTGCCTGGCCTGGCCCCCTTGCAAGCGCAGGCCTGCGCAGCGACAGCGCCGGCCTTCCGCCATTTCAAGGTGCGTCTCAAGAACGAGATTGTCAGCCTGGGCCGCCCCGATATCCTGCCCCAGCAGGGGGTCGGCGTGTATGTGCCGCCGGCGCAATGGAACGCGCTGGTGGACGATCCCGACACCGTGTTGATCGATACCCGCAACGCCTATGAGGTGCGGGTGGGCCATTTCCCAGGGGCGATCCATCCGCAAAGCACCAGTTTCCGGGAATTTCCGACCTGGACCCGCAAGCGGTTGGAGCCCTATCTCCAGAACCAGCCCAAGCGACGCTTAGCCCTGTTCTGCACCGGTGGCATCCGCTGTGAAAAGGCGACGGCGTTTCTGCTGCGGGAAGGGTTTGAGCAGGTGTATCACCTGCAGGGTGGCATCCTCAACTATCTGAGGCAGATTCCCGTCACCGAAAGTCGCTGGAGCGGCGAGTGTTTTGTTTTTGATCAGCGCGTCAGCCTGAACCACAAACTGCAATCCGGCAGCCATGCCCTTTGCCATGGCTGCCGCATGCCCCTGTCCAGACAGGATACCGAACTGTCCAGTTATGTCGAAGGAGTGAGTTGTCGCTACTGTCTTTCGCTCCACTCCAACAGTGATCGCCAGCGTTTTGCCGAACGTCAGCGCCAGCTGCTGCTCGCCCGCGGTCGGAATTCCCCCAGCGATGGTTGAGATCCAACCCCAAAAAGCGGCCTGCTTAGAGAGAAGTGAGACGGGTAGAAATCCAGCCATTCTTTATAGTTTTCGCCGCTGCCCCTTCGCCATCCGTGCCCGCCTGGCCCTTGCGGCAGCGGCGGTCCAGGTGGAATTGCGCGAAGTCTGCCTGGCCGCCAAACCGCCCGAACTGCTGGCCGCTTCCGCCAAGGGCACGGTGCCCGTGCTTGTGCTTCCCGACGGCAGGGTGATCGACGAAAGCCAGGAGATCGTGCGCTGGAGCCTGGAGCAGGCAGGCCGAAGCTGGCCCGACGATGGCTTGGCCGTGCAACTGATCGCCAGCTGTGATGGTGAATTCAAAGCGCTTCTGGATCACTGCCGCTACCCGGAACGTCACCCCAACGGGGATGCCAGCGCAGCCCGCCAGCAGGCCCTGACCCTGCTGCGTCAATGGAACCAGGGGCTACTCGATGGTCCGGAAACCAGCCAACGTTCCGAGCTCCAGTGGTTGATCCTGCCATTTTTAAGACAGTTTCGCGGCCTCGATGCCGAGCGCTTCGCGCTCGAGCCAGGGTTGGAGGCCCTCCGGGGCTGGCTGGAGCCCTGGCTGGAAAGTCCCGCCTTGAGGGCTGTCATGGCAAGCCCTTGGGGCGAACGCCGGGCCTGGCATTCCCCGAGCTGGCTGTATCACCTCACTCTGGCGCAGGAATGGCGCCAGGCGAAACGGCAGGGGTTCTACCCCTGGTCAACCCGGGGCATGACGCTCCAGCAGGTCGGCTTTGTCCATGCCAGCTGGCGTCACCAGGTGGCAGCGACCTATCGGCGTTTTTTTGCCGATGCCGCCGAGGTGGTGCTGTTGGCCCTGGACCCCCAAGCGATCGCCAATGCCGGAGTGCCCATCCGCCAGGAGCCCGCCCCCGACACGGGGGAATGGTTTCCCCACCTCTATGGCCCGCTGCCGATGGGGGCCGTCGTTCTGGCGGATCCCTACCCAGATGATGCCTGTGGAGCCGCCTAAATCTTGGCCCTCACCCTCGAGCGCATCGAAGCCATCGCCGCTAACCAGGGAAGGCTGCTGCGGATCCAAGCCCCCCGCCGCCTGGGCCTGTGGAACCTGCGGGTGGCGGTGGCCCGGCCCCGTCCTGGCCAGGCTCCCCTGCTGCTGGGGGACCTCAAGGGGTGGGCGATTCCCAGGGAATCGGGACTGCATCTCGACACCATGCGGGTCCAGGGGCAAGAGACTGGGGGGGTGGGCGAACTGCTCTGGGCCAGCAGCGGGGCTTTGGGGCCCATCGGCAGCTCGGGGCAACCGTCCCCGACCTGGCCCGGCGACTGCTGTGGGGGGGCTCAGGTTTGCTGATGGTCGGCAACTGCCAGGAGGCTTTGGATCGCTGCGGGCGCCGAATGCAGCGACGGGCAGACCGCGCCTAGGGGGCAGCGGTAAGGAAACGCCCGTAACCAGTGGGCTGTCGGTACACCCAGTTCAGGGTGGCCAGGTCCCTGGGGCTCAATTGCAGCAGGGGCCTGGCCCCGGGGGAGGCCGCCATCACATCGCCTTGATTCAAACTATGGCCCCAAAGACCGAAGGCATGGCCCAATTCATGCAGGGCCGTGGCCTGAATCGCCTCCTGGCGCTGGCTCGAATCCACCATCACCACCAACGAGGGTTCCAGTCGCCACTGACCCCCGCGGTTGACGTAGCGGGCCGTCAAGGTGGTCCTGCCATGGCTGGCCCGCTGCCGACCCTCCCGGTGCACCAATGGAGGACGCCGATGCAATACCAGCACCTGGGCCTGGTCCGGATTCGGAACCTGCTCAATCGGCAGAACTTGCTGCCAACGGGTGAGGGCCGCCCCAATGGCGGGCTGCCAGCGCTGCTGCCTGGATCCAGGTTCAATCCAAACGCACCAATGGGATAGGCGGGGCGATCCCGCGACCGTGGTCAGGATCTGGTCGCGGTAATCGGCTTCCCCCCCCGGCGATTGCAGGGACGGCTGCAGCAGGCGGGCCAGCTCTGGCCGATCCTGCACTGCGGCGGATCGGGGGCACGCCGGCGGCAGGTCCGAAGCCCGAAGCGAGGACAGATTCGCCCAGGCCATAACGGCCAACCCCAGGCCCCAACGGCGGATCCAGGGGGGAAACTTCGCTACGGCAGCCATGGTGGACGGATCAGCCCATCAAAGGGGCCGACCAACGCCCCTGGCCATCAGCGACGCCAGCAGCGGAATCAGCGCGAAGCCCAGAATCTCGATATTCAGGATCCATTTCAGACGGGTCGCCAGGGTTTCACTCACCTGGGGAAGTTCACCCTTCCGCAGGGGGATGGCCCAAAGGATGTAGGTGATGGTGGGGTAGAGGGATAGGCCTCCGACCGCCAGGTAGGTGCCAACCTTCCACCAGAACAGGGGGTTCTCCGTATAGAAAGCACTGCCCTGTCCAAAATAAAGGACTCGCAAGATCCCGGTGATCAATACGCCCAGGGCCGCCAACCCATAAACAACGTCCGTCACCACCATCCAGATGGCCTCACGGCGGTCCGGTTGGGGACGGATCAGACGCCGCTCCAGCACCAGAGCCGCAAAACAAACCATAAAGCTCAGGTAATGGCCATAGGCCATCAGAGCCCTGGGAACCACGGGGGAGTCAAGGAAGGGCAGGGATGGCATCGGCTGGGGAACAGGGCTGGATGCGACGGTAGCTGGCTCGATGAGTCGCCGGCCCCACCCCCCAAGCCATGGACAGGGGTCGTGGGTCGGCAGGCAAGGCTAAAAGTTAAATTATCTGGCAACGACCAAGCCATCAATAATTGGTTGGCCCGCCAAAAGCCCTGGGTGATAAAAATTTTCCATATTCTTGGGGGCCCAGGCCAGCACAAATTTAGAAAAAATACAGATCCTAAAAGCAAGGAGAATCAATGAAGAACCCTGAAACTAGAAGGGATTCTGCTGCTTGGGGCCTTTACGATTTTATCTCGTAGCTTTGTATCAGACTCATGTTTTCTCATGGCCAGTTCCCTGAGTGCTTTTCTCGGCGAAATCGGCCGTCATCAGTTACTCACCCCCGAGCAGGAGCT
>JAPLIF010000320.1 GCA_026389255.1 Cyanobacteriota bacterium | reverse complement strand
GGGCAGCGCATTGGCGAGCTGGGTCCCAGGGACCATCCCCGATGTCAAGAAAAGGGTGAGGCCTGGACCAGCCGCAGGCGGTAGCTGGTCCCCCTGCCCTGCAGCGTTCGCTGCACAGCAGCGTCCTAATGGTTCTGTTGGCGGACAGCTCCTCGGGCCATGGATCAGGAGGAAAACTTCCCATGGGAGTTCCCATCCATTGGAGCCTCTTGGAAACGGAATGCGTTGTTCAGAACGATCCAGACCCATCTCAGGGATTGTCAGATCGGCTGTGCTGCAGTGGTTCTTGTTTAGAAAGCCATGCAAACAATGGATGGCTCGAGGGAGACTTGAACTCCCGACCTTGGGGTTATGAATCCCACGCTCTAACCAGCTGAGCTACCGAGCCTTGGCATCTTTTGATTGTAGAGGATGGTCCCCGCAGGGATGGGACCCGCTCAGGCCCGCGGAGGCAGGTAGCTGAGGGGGTTCATGGCGCCCATGCCCGGGGCAATGATCTCAAAATGGAGGTGGGGACCCGTGCTGTTGCCTGTGCTGCCCATCTGGCTGATCATCTCGCCTTGGCGCACCTCCTGGCCTTGGCTGACCAGCAGGCGGCTGTTGTGGCCGTAGCGGGTGATCGAGCCATCGGCGTGGCTGATCTCCACCAAGTACCCGTAACCGCCATCGTGCCAACCGGAAAAGGTG
Source organism: Cyanobacteriota bacterium (assembly GCA_026389255.1). GTDB lineage: Bacteria > Cyanobacteriota > Cyanobacteriia > PCC-6307 > Cyanobiaceae > Cyanobium. The sequence continues at coordinate 5,141 of JAPLIF010000320.1, read as the reverse complement.
ACCCGCCCTTCTTTGGCCGCCACGATGGGCGTGCCAGTGCTGTTAGCGAGGTCGATGCCCTTATGCATCCGCCCCCAACGCCAGCCATATCCCGAGCTGAACACCCCTTGGGTCGGCCAGATGTAGTCCCCTGCCACGGCGCCCGGCATCGGTGCTGACGGGACCTGGGGGAAGGAGGGTAATTCGGGCCAGCCCAGACCGCCACTGCCGGTGGGGTTGAGGGCCAGCAGCATGTGGGGCCGCATGGGCGCCGTTTGGGCCACCTTGAGCTGGACGCCTGGGGTCAAGCTGGCGCTTTCGACCCCGGGATTGAGCCGCACCAAATCACTGACGGTCATGCCGTAGCGCTGGGCAACGCTGAGCAGGGTGTCCCCGGAGCGCACCAGGCCCCTGCTGCCCCGGGGGGCTGTCGGTGCGCTTGCTGGAGGCGGGTAGAGGGGTTGCCAGTTGAGACCCTCGGCAGAGGCGGTCTGGGCAGGGATCGCCGCGCCCGGAAAGGGATTGGGCCCTGAAGGAGAGGCTTCCAAGTTGGCCGTGGAAGCCTGGGGAGCGGTGGCGGAACCTGGGCCATCACCGCCTTCGTCTTCACCGGGGGCTGGCGCTGTCAAGGCACGGACCAGGGTTTGCTGGGTATCACTGAATACGGAATCGCGGGCAATGGCGGTCAGAAAAGGGGAGACGATCGCCGAACCACAGAACAACAGAGGCCAAATTTGAGCGGGCTTCATGCAAATCAATTCAATGAACAAGACCTGTTGGAGAAGCCATGATCCCCAAGTCCGCCAGACCTTAGCGTGCTGACCTCCATACGTCAACGCAGGCAGAGAATAGGATCAGCTTGACATTGCGGCAAAAACGTGCTAGAGAATTAAAAAGGGTTGTTGATAGGGATGGTTGAAACAGGCGCTAAGTCCTGACTTCTCCCATTCTTTTGCCATCTATTTCCCGGGTTTGGATTGTATTTGTCTTAGGGATTCAAACAGAACCACCGCCACCGCCACGGAAAGGTTGAGGCTGCGGACCCCCCCCTGGCCTGGCTGGGCTTTCTGGGCCATGGGAATGGTCAGTGCCGCATCAGCCTGGGCAAGCAATGGGGCTGGCAATCCATTGGTTTCCTGGCCAAACAGCAACCAGTCATTGGCGCAGAAGGCAAAATCCGTATAGGCCACGGCCGCATGGCTGCTCAGGGCCACCAGCCGACCCCCCTGCTGCCGGCAGGTTTCCAGAAACATTGTTGTATCCCCATGGCGGTGCAATGGCACCCAGGGCCAGTAATCCAGGCCGGCACGGCGCAGTTGCCTGTCATTGATCTCAAAGCCCAGGGGTTCAATCAGATGCAGCTCGCTGCCGGTGGCGGCACAGGTGCGAGCCACGTTGCCTGTGTTAGGCGGAATTTGGGGTTGCCATAGGACCACGCGCGGCATCAGGCCTCCCTGGAATCAGGGGGGACGGCCAGGCTGTGGGCATGCAGATCGATCGCCCGTCCTTGCAACACCAGCCAGGCTTGGTCACAGTCGCCGGCTAAATGCCTCTGCAGATCCGCCAGCCGCTCGCGAAACCGCAGACCCAGGGCCGTGGGGGGCACCACACCCCAGGCCGTCTCCTCACAGACCAGGATCACGGGGCTGGCTGAGTGATGCAGGGCTTCCCTGAGCTCTTGGCAACGCTGACGCCAATCCCCATCCCCCGTTTCGAGATGGGCGACCACCCAGGTGCCAAGGGAATCCACCAGGCCCAATTGCCCTGGCTCCAACTGCTCAAGGGCCGGGCCCAAGTCCCCGGCTACCTCGCGGCAGTGCCAGGCCATCGGACGGCGCCGGCGGTGCCGTTCCAGCCGTTGTTGCCAGTTGGCATCGTCGGGCCGCTGGGGGCCCGTGGCCAGGTACACCACGGCTAGGCCGCTGCCTTCGGCCAGCAGCTCGGCCCAGCGGCTCTTACCGCTGCCGGCGGGACCACTGACCATGGTGCGATGGGCCCGGGGGGGGCTGGCCAGGGGTGGACCCAATTCAACCGCCTCCATTCATGTTGCGCAGGGTGGCCACCGAAGACGGCGAAACGCGATTGAGGTAGCGGAAGATCCAGTATTTGAAGATTGTTGCTAACACCACAGGGAAGGTGGCGATGAACAACATGATGAAATTCTCCTGGGCGGGTAGACCCAGGTGGTGGGCCACCCCATCCAAAAGCACAGTCCAGCCTTCGGGACTATGGAAGCCGACAAAGACATCCGTAAATAAAATAATCGCAAAGGCCTTAGCGCTGTCACTCAATCCGTAGACCAGCTCATCGATAAAACCCTTTAGGACTTGAATATCCCGTTGACCAACTAGGCAAACTAGGACAAAACTCATCAGGCCAAACAAGTCGGAAAGTACATTCTTTGCCGCATGGGTGCTGCCTTCATCAGCTTCCTGTTTGAGTTCCTGGGCCCGTTCGCTCAATTTTTCCTGCAGCTCTTCCCTGGTGGGAAGGGCTTTTTTGTTGAGGAGGGCATCAAATTCCAGCTCCGCCTGGTAGACCCGTAATTCTTCGACGGCCTTTTCTTCGAGGTGGGGCTTGGAATAACCAAGAAAATTTTGGTGCGGGGCAAATCGATCCACCAGCGGCGAAACCACAAAGGTGCGGCTCAGCTGGGTGATCAAAAGGGGCACCAGGATCAGCAGCAGCAGGATGCGCAGGGCCACCAAGGTGGAGTCCCGTCGCCGCCTGAAACCGGCCAGCACGTTGGCTTCCGCCTCTGGATCCAGCTGGCGGCGCACTTGATCAACGGCGCCCAGCAGACTGCGGGGCAAGAGTTCCGGGCTGCGGCTAAGGCTCGGCAGCACACGGCGCTTGGAGTCGTAACGCGTCACCACCGTTTCGACCAGATTCAACTGGCGCAGTTCCTGGCCGGCCAGTTGGCCCCGGATCGGCTCAAGCCGGTGCATCGATTCCAGGCAGACCTGCAAGGCCGCGCGAAAACGCCGCAGAACCTGGGCCTGCATCCCCTTGGGCAGGCGCAGTTCCAACTCGGGCCGCACCGGACGGTCGTTGTAGTGCTCCAGTTCGATGCTTTGAATCACCAGGGCCGCCTCATAGGCCCGCTCCAGGTCGTGGTTGATCCGGATGGTGCTGCTGTTGGCGTTCGTGGCGCTGTCACCGTTGCCCTTGGCAAAAGAGCCGATCCAATTGCTGAGACCCATGGTGTTCAGAGAGGACTCAACGGGAGAAGATCCACCAAGTCAGCATGGGCACAATCGTGCCCACGGCCAGCAAGCCGACGATCCAGTTGAAGGCATTGCTCTTCGCCGTCTCCTCCTGGGTCGGAATCGTGCTGGCCGGTGCAACCACTGTTTCTTCCACCGGCTCGCCCGGATCTTCCCCGCCGGCCAACACGGTAGATAGGCGCTCCAGTCCATCCAGGGTGGCCTGCCGGTAGCGTTCGCCGCTACGCAGGGGCAAGGCCATGGTGGTCCGGGCCGTACTGCGCAACAGCTCGGGGGTGAGTTGGCGCTCGACACTCGGGTCGGCAACAATGGTGGCGGCCCGGGTCTGGGTGTCGAGCAACACCAGCAGGCGCGGTTGATCGGGTGCGGCATCGTGCCACTTCTGAAGCAATTGCTGGCCCAACTGATCGAGGCTGAGACCGTAGTCGAGCCGCTCGATTGTGATCAGCTGGGCATCCAGGTGATCGGCCTCTAGGGCTGCCAAGGCCTTTTCGATCTCGCCGCTGGCGGCCCGACTCAACACCTGGGCCCGATCGAGCACATGGCTGGTCGGTGGCAGCGCTGGCAGGTCGCCCACCCCCAGGGCGATCGCCGGCGCGACAGCTCCTAAGAGCAGCAATGCTGAGATCACGACAGAGGTCAGCCAACCCCAGGCACCTTTCTGGTCCTGATGGCGAAATTGAGGGGCCATGGCAAGGGGCCATGGGGCGCGTTCGAAGAACAAGGCGATCGCACGGATGTCCTCCAGTCTGACGCAGACCGCCACGGTCTCCTAGCGATCGGTGCCAGGGCGTTGGATCGGCCATTGTTGGCCTTGCTTTGAAGCGCGCCCCATGGCCACCCCCCTTGCCTCCCGCCTGATGCTGGCGATCGGCCTGGTCGCCCTGGGCCTGGTCGTCGTCAACCAGATGTCGGCTCCCCGCATTGATCCCCCGCTGGAGCGTGCCGCCGTCCTGGCCAGCCTGCTGGCGGTGGTGTTGATGTTGGTCGCGGCGTTGTGGCAGCGCATCCAGCCCACCCAAGCCCCCCGGGCCGAGCTGGAGGGCCGCGAAGGACTGGAACTGGCCGCTGACCTGCCCGAGCCGTTGCGCCGTGAGCTGGCCTGGGGCAGCCGCATGCTGTTGACCGCCACCCCGGCCGCCGTGGTTTTACTCCAGAGCGGCAGCCATCGCTTGCTGCGCCGCGGTCTGCTCGTTGACACGGCGTTCTGCCCGGGGCCGATCTGTCAGCAGAGTCTGGAACGACAAAAGGCCATCTCCCTGGTGGATCTCAGCCTGTATCCCGGGCGGGTCGAATTTGAACCGCTGCTGGCGGCTCTGCCGTCTGTGGTGGTGCAGCCGGTGGGCCAGGAGGCCGTGTTGGTCCTGGGGGGCTGGTCCGCCCGTTGCTTCAGTCAGGCCGATCTGCTGTGGATCGGCGGGTGGGCAGAAAAACTTATAGACGCAGGGGTTCCGGCCTGGGCCGAGGCGGTGCGGGGGCCAGCGGCCGCTGTCGTTGAGGCACCTGAAACGCGCTGATCACCCGACCGCCCGGCGTCGAAACATTGAATTCCCCCCCCGGGCCCAGCCGGCCCGAGAGTTGGCCCGCCTGGGTGCGTTGGTGCTGGGCGGTCCGTTGGTAGTCCACATCGCCTTCCGCGAAGAGACGTTCGTCCTGCCAATTCCAGCGGCAGAGCCGGGCGTCTAGGGATTCGCCACTCCGCATCAGGCGGCAGCCCAGGGGGATGGTGGCCGTGGTCTGGCGGGCCGCGATCACGAGGCCCTTGCCCCCAACCGTCAAATCCTTCCAGTGACCGCTGATGGCCTGGTCGCTACTGAGGGTCTGGGCCGCCCCATCCAGCTGCAGATTCTGGCCGTCGAGATCAAACTGTTCGACGGGATCGCGCAACTGGACCGGGGCCTGGAGCTGGAAGCGCTGTTGACGGGTGTTGCCCTT
>JAPLIF010000031.1 GCA_026389255.1 Cyanobacteriota bacterium | reverse complement strand
CTCTTCATCGGGACGTCCGATCCAATCGTGGGCTGGGGCGAAAACCAACTCAAGCATAGAACGTTCAGGGTCGGCATACTCCCGGCAGGTATTACTCATATCGGCATAGACGCTCAGCAGGTCAGAACGACTAAACAAGAGGTGATCGATATCCGTTAGTTTGCGATCAAACCAGAGATGGATATTGATGACTGGAACTCCTTTTAATCCATCTAGTTTTGAAAAATAGGGAAGGGATTTCCATGGCTCCGGCAATAGCAATTTCAAAGGATCCACCGGCATGGCGCTGACGTAGGCATCGGCCTGGACCACCTGGGGCTCCTGCCCCCGAACCCCACCGATGCGGAACGCCTTGACCCTCCCCTTTTCATCGACCTCAATCTGCCTCAGGGGGGCATTGAGCTGAACTTCCCCTCCCCGTTCAGTGATGTAGTCGACAAGGGGCTGACAGAGGCGTTCGGGTGGATTGCCATCCAGGAAGGCCATGCGCGAACCGTCGGCCTCCTGCAGGAAGCGATTGAGCGCCGTCAGCACGACAGTGCTGGAGATTTCGTCAGGATTGATGAAATTGAGAGCCTTGCTCATGGCCATGAACACTTCGTCATTCACCCGCTCAGGGATGCGATGCAACCGCAACCATTCACTCCAAGAATATTGATCACATTCCTCCACATACCCCTGCCCCCTCAACATGGCCGGAACCAGGCCCAGCCCGAAGGAAATTTTTTCGGACCAGCTCAGCATATCGTTATTGCCGAGAATAGCTGCCAACCCATTCAGCGGCGCCGGCAGGTCGGGAAAATCAAAACGGCTGTAGGTGCCGGGCACCTCGCGTTGATTAAAGATCATGGAGTGGGATTTCCATTGCAATCGATCTTCAATATCTAATTCCTTGAAGAGGCGACGCATATTGCGATAAGCACCAAAAAATATATGCAACCCCGTTTCATACCAATCCCCCTCCTCGTCCTGCCAGGCAGCCACCTTGCCCCCTAGGACATCGCGGGCCTCAAAAATCAGCGGCGTGTGTCCCGCATCGCAGAGGTACTTGGCACAAGCCAATCCAGCCAACCCGGCCCCAGCGATGGCGACACGCATGACGACAAAACCCAACTGGAGCCAACCCTATCGGCCAAAGCCCCCGCACCGTGCCGGTATGGCCCCTAGCCCCCGGACCCCAGGAGTTCCTAGAGTTACTCCACGCCGTAAGCGGCGGCTGTTCCGTGCCACCTCGTTCCGTCCCCCCTTCTTCCGCGCCACCGGCGTCCCATGGCCGATACCCTGCTCAAATCCACCACCCGCCACGTGAGGCTGTTCACCGCCCGGGTTGAAAACGGTGATCTGCTCCCCGATGCAGACCAGTTGACGCTGGACATCGATCCGGATAATGAGTTTCTCTGGGATGACGCGGCGCTGGCCAAGGTGCATGCCAGCTTTTGCACCCTTGTCGAAGCCCAAGCTGGGGCCGATCTGACCGACTACAACCTGCGGCGCATCGGCTCTGAACTGGAGGGTTTCATCCGGCAGCTGTTGCAAGCCGGCGAGATCCGCTACAACCCCACGGCCCGCGTCCAGAATTTTTCGATGGGGCTGCCACGCACCCCCGACTCCATTTGAGCCGCTCCCGTCCGGATGAACGGGCCTTTCGGGACCGAGGTCCCGGGGCCTATCGCGACGCCCGTAGTGATTCCTACGATGGTCGTTCCCGGGATCGCTTCGACCCGAGGGGCCAGGAGCTGCCCTTTGGTGGTCGCGAAGGCGCCCGCCCTGCGGGATCCGGCAAAGGTCCCGGCGGCGGTGGATCGGGCGGTGAGGGGGGGCCGGGATTCAAGTTCAACGTCGGCACCCTGGCGGTGCTGGCCGGGGTCCTGGTGGTAGGCATTGGCATCGGCAGTGCCGTGACCAGCACCACGGTGGGAAATCAGGGGAATATCGCCAGCAGCCAGCAACTCGATATGGCCGTGCCCGATCCCGAATTCTGCCGCCAATGGGGAGCGAGCGCCTTTGTGATCAACGTGGAGATGTACACC
>JAPLIF010000303.1 GCA_026389255.1 Cyanobacteriota bacterium | reverse complement strand
CCGGCATAACCCATCTTGTCTAGGTTGAAGACCGTGGCACTGCTGTCCCTCAGCAGTCGGCGCACCACGGCCCCACCGATGAAGCCTGCACCGCCCGTGACCAGGATGCGTTGCCTCCCCGCCAGCAGGTTGGAGACATCGGGGACGCCAGTGGGGTAGGGGGTCATGTGGTCAGAAATCAGGACGGGAAGGGGAAGGGTGGATGGGAGCCGGAGTTAGGGGTCGCGGGTTGCCGGAATCATTGGTCGTGGGTTACCACGATCAGGATTGGGCCTGGGGTACGGCCGCCAGAACTTGGTTGAGGGCCTCCTGCCAGTGCAACGGAGGAAGATCGAGCGCGGTGCGGGTGGCGGTGCATTCGAGCAGGGAATAGCCGGGACGGGTTGCTGGAGTGGGGTAGTCGCTGGTGCGGATCGGGATGACGCGGGCTTCTCTCTCGATGAGCCCTTGGGCCGCCCCTTGGGTGCCGATGGCGACGGCAAAGTCATACCAACTGGCCGAGCCGGCGTCACTCCAGTGGTGGACTCCGCTGATATCTCGCTGAACCAGGCTCCAGCACGCCGCAGCCAGGGTCAAGGTGGAAGTGGGGCAACCCACCTGGTCGGCGACCACGGCTAAAGGTTCGCCGGCTTCCGCCTTGAGGCGATGCAGCCGCAGCATGGTGAGACAGAAATTCTTGCCCACGGGTCCATAGACCCAACTGGTGCGCAGGATGCAGCAGCGGTCCTGGGGCATAGCCTGGCGGGCACGTTGTTCGCCATGGGCCTTGCTGCTGCCGTAGATCCCCATTGGATCCACCGGTTGTCCTGGCAGGTAGGGCGTGCCCTGACAACCGTTGAAGACGAAGTCCGTACTCACCTGGAGCAAGCGGCCGCCGGTTTCGGCTAGGGCCCGGGCGAAGGCTTCCGGGGCGCCGGCGTTGACAGCCTCGGCGAGCTCCGGTTCGGTTTCGGCCTTGTCAACGGCGGTGTAGGCCCCCCCATTTAGCACCCAATCGGGCCTTAAATCCATGACGGTCTGGTGGCAGGCCGTGGCGTCGGCCAGGTCCAGTTGGCTTCGCCCCACGGCGATGAGTTCGATCTCGGCTGGCACGCTTTGGCGTAGGGCTTGACCCAGCTGACCATCGGAGCCGGTCAGCAAAACCCGCTTGGTGCTCATGGGAAGAGTTCTCCTCGGCTGGCCAACTCCGCCAGCTTGGGCGCTTCAGCATCCTTGGGGGCCAGGCAGGCCTTCTGGTCGCCCAATCGTCCCAACGGCCAGTCGATGCCAAGGGCAGGATCGTTCCATAGCAGGGAGCGTTCGCAGGACTTACTCCAAAAGTGACTGGCTTTGTAGAGCACTTCGGCTTGGTTGCTCAGGGTCAAGAATCCATGGGCAAAGCCCACGGGCACCCAGAGTTGTTGGTGGTTGCTGGCGCTCAGCAGGGCTCCCACAGATTGGCCAAAGGTGGGGGAGGATTGACGCAGATCAACTGCCACGTCGAAGATTTCGCCGACCACGCAACGTATCAACTTGGCCTGGGGTTCCGGTTCAAGTTGGAAGTGCAACCCCCGGACCACTCCAAAACTGGAGCTCGAATGGTTGTCCTGGGCAAAGACAGGCGACTGCTCCACCGTCAGGCCAAGGGCCTCGGCCAAGGCGCGCTGGTTCCAGCTTTCGTAAAAGAAACCTCGGTCATCGTTGAAGACCCGAGGCGTCAGGAGCAAGGGCCCCTCAACACTGAATGTCTCTACCTGCACGGTCAAGTGGCGTGGGTGGTTGGCTGGGGACGGATGACACCGGAGTTGGTAAGGCGTGGGTCGCTTAGCAGCTTCAGAAGATAGGAGCCATAACCGCTTTTCTTCAACGGCTGGGCAAGACGCTCTAACTGAGCATCATCAATCCACTTCATGCGCCAAGCTACCTCTTCGGGAGACCCTACCTTAAGTCCCTGCCTGTGTTCCAGGGTGCGGATGTAGCTGGCCGCTTCGTGGAGAGAATCGGGGGTGCCGGTGTCTAACCATGCCATCCCCCGACCCATGAGCTCAACCTTCAGCAAACCTTCGTCCAAATATAACTGGTTTAGGTCTGTGATTTCCAGTTCACCACGGTGTGATGGTCTCACCTGTTTGGCACGTTCCACCACAGTTTCATCATAAAAATAAAGGCCCGTGATGGCATAGCGGGATCGGGGTTGTTGGGGCTTTTCCTCAATGCTGATCACCCTTCCTTCGGCATCGAATTCCACCACGCCATAGCGTTCGGGATCACTGACGGGATAGGCGAAAACGGTGGCTCCCGCATTGTTTTTGTAGGTTGCTTGCAATTGATGAACTAAATCATCGCCATGGAATAAGTTATCGCCAAGTACTAGGGCAGCCGTGCTTTTTCCTAAAAATTCCGACCCGATCAGGAAGGCTTGGGCCAGACCGTCGGGGCTTGGTTGAACGGCGTATTGGATTTCCATTCCCCACGGGGACCCATCACCTAGCAGGCGTTGAAATGCATTTACATCGGACCTTTTGGAGTTTCTCATGTTTCGGTGACGCCGACGGCATCAGCCCTGACAGCGCCCCTACTTCGCCTCCATCCAGTTGGGTCCCACCCCTGTGTCCACCTTGAGGGGGACGTCTAGTTTCACGGCGTCCTGCATGGTGCGACGGGTCAGATCGAGGACCGTCTCCACGACTTCGGGGGCCGCCTCCAGCACCAGTTCATCGTGCACCTGCAGGAGCAGGCGGGCCGGCAGGTCGGCCTGGATCAGGGCGTGGTGCAGCTGCACAATGGCAATTTTGATGATGTCGGCGCTGGACCCTTGAATGGGGGCATTGGCGGCGGCCCGTAACTGCTGGCCCTCCATCCCGGCCCTGCGGGCCACCTCCAACTCGATGGACAAGGGATCCCGCCCACGCCAGCGACCCAGGCCGGCCGGATCGAAATGGAACGGGCGGCGGCGCCCCAGGATCGTTTCCACGTAGCCCTGGCTCAGGGCCAGCCGCTCTTGCATTTCCAGATAGGCGAAGACGCGGGCGTAACGCTGCCGGTAACGGCTCAGGAAGTCCTTGGCCTGGGCCTGGCCCACGCCTGTCTCCCGGGCGAAACGCTGGGCCCCCATGCCATAGATCACCCCGAAGTTGATCGTCTTGCCGAGTCTCCGTTCATCGGCGCGATCAGCACCGGTTCCCCCGAGAGGTGGGTGAGGATGCGCAGTTCAATCTGGGAATAGTCGGCGCTGATGAGCTGCCAGCCTTCCTGGGGCAGGAAAGCCTTACGGATCCGCCGACTGAACTCGGTGCGGATCGGGATGTTCTGGAGGTTGGGGTTGCTACTGGAAAGCCGGCCCGTGGCCGTCACGGCCTGGTTGAAGTCCGTATGCACCCTGCCGGTTTCCGCTTCAACCAGGGCCGGCAGGGCGTCGATGTAGGTGCTGCGCAGTTTGCTGAGGGTGCGGTGCTCCAGCAGCAGCGGCACCACCGCATGGTCGGCTTCCAGTTTTTCAAGCACCGCCGCATCGGTGCTCCAGCCGGTTTTGGTTTTGCGGGATTTCTTGCGATCCAGTTTGAGGGTCTCGAAGAGCAATTCCCCCAGTTGTTTGGGAGAAGCCAGGTTGAACTCCCCTCCGGCTGCTTGGTGGGCGTCGCATTCGAGCTGGGCCAGGCTCTTGCCCAGTTCCTGGCCTAGCTCCCGTAGGTAGGGGACATCGATGCGGATCCCTGTGGCCTCCATTGTGGCCAGCACCGCTTCCAGCGGGAGTTCCACCTGTTCAAGCAGGGGCAGGAGGGCCGGCCCTAGGTCCGCCAGTTGCTGGCGCAGCAGGGCGGTGAGTCGCCAGGTGAGGTGGACGTCCATGCCGCAGTACTCGGCGGCTTGTTCCAGGGGAACGGTGGCGAAGCTGGTTCCCTTGGGGACCAGGTCGTTGTAGCTGGTGGGGCTGAAGTGGAAGTTCCGCTCGGCCAGGGCCTCGAGGCCATGCTTATCGCCCGCGTCCCGCAGGTAATCCGCCAGCAGGGTGTCCATGACGACCCCTTCCAGGACCACGCCGTGGCGCATCAGGATCAAGCGGTCGTATTTGGCGTTCTGCAGGGTCTTGGGGTGGGCCCTGCTGGCCAGCCACGGGGCCAGGGCCCCAAGCACCTCGTGGAGGGGCAGCTGCAGGGGCGGCGGGGGGGCATCGCTGAGCAGATCGCTTGCCGGCGCGCCCTGGTGGGCGATGGGGATGTAGGCCAACTCGCCAGGGCCCGATCCCCAGGCCAGGCCAAGACCCACCAGCTCGGCCCGAAAGGGGTTCAAGGAGGTGGTCTCCGTGTCCAGGGCGACGGGAGCCCAGGGATCGGTCTGCTCCCAGAGGAGCTGCAGCAGGGTTTCGAGGGCCTGGGGGCTTTGTACCAGGAGTGGAGCCAGCGCGGGGATGGGACCGGGCGTGGCGCCGTCGTGGGGCCGATCGTGGGGCCGATCGTGGGGCCCGACACTGGGATGGCTGGCGTCGGCATCCCCTTCCAATGGAACGCCCGTGGGCTGGTTGGGGCCCGGGACGGTGCGGGGCCCTGGTGGTGGTGGCGCTTCGCTGAGTGCCCGTTGGTTGGGGTTGACCGAAAGCAGTCGAGCGAAGGTGTCCACCTGCTTGTGGAGGCTGAACAATTCGAGCTTTTGGAGGCTGTCCGCCAGGGCTTCCGGTTTGACTTCCCCGAGGGCAAGGCGCGGTGGGTCGGCCAGGGGGACATCCAGCAGGATGCGGGCCAGCATTCGCGAATGGAAAGCACTGTCCCGGCCGGTTTCCAGTTTGGTGCGAAGCGCCCCTTTCTGTTGGCTGAGGTCGGCGAAGATCCCCTCCAGGTTGCCGTGGGCTTGCAACAGGTTGATCGCTGTTTTGGGTCCCACTCCCTTGACCCCTGGAATGTTGTCGGAGGGGTCGCCGGTGAGGGCCTTGAGGTCGATCACATCTTCGGGGGGGACACCGAGCTTGGCGATCACTCCCTCACGTCGCATCTCGATGGGACCGCCGTTCTTGGCATAGGGCCCACCTCCCATGTACAGCACAGCGATATCTCGCTCGTCATCGACCAGTTGAAACAGGTCACGGTCGCCCGAGAGGATGCGCACCCGCCAGCCCTCATCGGCCCCCCGCAGGGCCAGGGTGCCCAGCACGTCGTCGGCTTCGTATCCGGGAGCAAGACAAAGGGAAAGATCGAGATCTTCCTTGAGAATCTGTTGCAGGTTGGCCAGGTCGGCGAAGAAGTGCTCCGGGGCCGTTTCCCGATGGGCCTTGTAGTTGGCGTCCGCTTCGTGGCGAAAGGTGG
>JAPLIF010000197.1 GCA_026389255.1 Cyanobacteriota bacterium | reverse complement strand
TTGTAATCTGTGTATCAGGTGATGCCTTCCACACCCAAAGCGTCCCCGACCGCCGTTTTGCTGCTGAACAAACCCGCGGCAGCGCCGCTGAGGCAGCAGAATGGGTTCAAGGGCTTGCCCAGATCATGACCGCGCTGCAACACCCCGACGCCATCCGGCAGTTCCAATCCCTCTGCGATGCACTTCAGGCTCTAGCCGATAGGTACCACAGCCCATCGGAGCTAAGGCTTTATGCCGATGGCTACCTCCATGCCCTGCGCCGGACATCGGTGCTCGATCACCAATCCCAGCGGCGGCTGGAGGAGTTGATCGAACGCTGGATCCTGGATCCATCGGCCTTTGTCAGTCCCGACGGCAATCCCCGCACTCTTTTTGAAAGCGGCCGCTATTAAGGTTTTGCATGGATAGGGCCTTGAGTTGGATGGCCTTCTTTTTAGTTTCGCCTTGAGGGCCGGGCGGAAATTCCGTCCGGCTTACCGTTTTCTTTGCTGCGCTGCCTGCGAGGTCAGGACGCCAGGGCGACGGTGAGATTTTCCCGTAATTCTCCGCTGTTGTACATCTCGATCAGGATGTCAGAGCCGCCGATGAACTCACCCTTGACATACACCTGGGGAATGGTGGGCCAGTCGGAATAGTCCTTGATGCCCTGACGGATTTCTCCATCGGAGAGCACATCAAAGGTTTCGAACGGCACCCCAAGGGAGTGCAGGATTTGAACGATGTTGTTGGAGAAGCCGCACTGGGGCATCAACTTGTTGCCTTTCATGAACACGAACACCGGGCTGCTGGCAATCAGGGCCTCGATGCGTTGCTTCACATGGTCTTCCATGGCTTTGGTGGGTCGGGGGTCAGTGGTCAGGGGTTGAGAGGGGTGGAGGGAAGGGAGGTGTGCAGGGCGAGGGCATGGATGGCCTCGCTGGCCAGTTCGCCCTTGAGGGCGTTGAACACCAGTTGGTGCTGGCGAATGCGGTTGAGCCCCGCAAAGGCACCGCTGACCACCTTGACTTGGAAATGGTCGCCGCCACCGGTGAGGTCCTCCACCTCAACGGCGGCATCGGGAAGGGCATGGCGAATGGCGTCCTTCACCTGATCCGGGTGAACCATGGTGGGGGCTGAGGGGGTCGGCTGGAATCTAGAAGCTATCGCTGCAGACGGCGCCCAGGGCTCGACTGCCTTAGTTGCCTGAGGTTGGCACGTTGTAGGGAGTGGTGACAAAGCCCATCTCACGAAGCTGTTGATAGGCCTTGCGGCCCGCTTCGCTGGAGGGGGTCATGGTGGTGATCACTTCCACCAACAGGGGCACCGCCACTTCGGGTTGGCCCTGGCGCCTGAACAGGCCCGCTAGGCGCATGTTCGCCTCCACCAACACATCCAGGGTCTGGCGGCCTTTGTCATCCATTTCGCGGGGGATGCGGGCGTCGAGGCCCCGGAACGCCCCGCTCAGATCCCGATAAAACATCAACAGACGCTTAGCGGCGTCCCGGGCCTGGTCGTAAAGACGGCGGGCTTCCTGGCTATTGCCGGCGGCGGCGGCGGCGTCTCCCCGGGCGATCAGGGAGCGGACGGCGTTGGCATCAAACACCCCGGCCACCATGGGTCGGCGGTCCTCCTGGGCGTGGACAAGGGTGGGTTGGGCCAGGGGCACCACCAGGGCCAGAATCGCCGCGGCACGGCCACAGGCCCCAAGCATCCGGGCGGCGACAGAGTGGCTGATCAAGGAGCTTGTTCGACGGGTCTGAACTTTACGGGGGGTCCATGGGCCGACCGACCAGGGTCCGGGCCGCTTGCTCGGCCGACCGCATGGCCAGGGCCAGGGCTTCAGTGAATTCCCGGGCCCCCTGCCGACCCTGTCCCTCGGCCCTGAGGGGGCTGCCCAGGCTGACCGCCGCCTGCTGGCCCGCTTGGGGCACCTCCTTGGCGTAGGCGATGCCGATGGGCAGCACAGGCACGTCCAATCCCTGGCTGCGGGCGATCTGGGCCAGTCGGGCCAGTCCCTGTTGGAGAACGATGGGGCCGTCCTGCCGCTGAATGCGCCCCTCCGGGAAGACCACCACATGTTCGCCCCTGCCGAGCAGGTCAAGGGCCAACCTCAAACTGGCGGTGCCTGGATGCTCCTGGTTGACCGGGAAGCAGCCGAGGCGATGCAGAAACCAGCCCTGGATACCGGCCATTTCGTCGAGGGTCACCATGTAGTGACAGTCCCGGCCCGTGACGCGGCGACCTGCCGCCAGGGGCACCAGCAAGCCATCCCAGCGGGCCCGGTGGGTGGGGGCCAACAGCATGGGACCGCTGCTGGGCAGATGCCCACGGCCCACCACCTTGATGCCACTAAAGAAACCCGGCAAGACCAGGTCCTGGGTGATGGCCATGGCCAGGGGCGCTAACCAGGGGCTGATGCCATTGGAAAGACCATCTTCCCGACCCCGGTTTGCCTGTCCCGTCGCCTCCGCCGCCAACACCTGCAGTGACCTTCAAAGAAACCATCTCGAAGGTAAGGGCCCCGTCCAGCCGATCGGGGCCAGGACGGGCAGTTGCACCTGCGGCCGATACGGTGGTTTCCCGTTTGAAACGCCATGGCCAGTCTCGGGGTTAATATCGATCACATCGCCAACGTTCGTCAGGCACGACGCACCGTTGAGCCGGATCCGGTGACCTATGCCCTGCTGGCCGAGTTGGGGGGGGCGGACGGCATCACCGTTCACCTGCGGGAGGACCGCCGCCACATTCAGGACCGGGATGTGGAACTGCTGCGCTCCACCGTGCGCACCCGCCTCAACCTGGAGATGGCCGCCACGGAGGCCATGGAGAGCATCGCCCTGCGGATCCGGCCCGACATGGTGACCCTGGTGCCCGAACGCCGCGAGGAGGTGACCACGGAAGGGGGGCTGGATGTGGCTTCCCATATCGCCTACCTCGGCGCCTTAGTGGGTCGGCTCCAGGCCCAAGGCATTGGCGTCAGCCTGTTTGTCGACCCCGACCCGGTGCAGCTGGATGCCTGCTGCGCCTGTGGAGCCCGTTGGGTGGAGCTCCATACCGGTCGCTACGCCGAGGCGGGCTGGGGCGACCAGGCCGGCGAATTGCATCGCCTCGGGGAGGCCACCGTCCTGGCCCGCCAGCTGGGCCTGCGGGTCAACGCCGGCCACGGTCTGACGTATCAGAACGTCGAGCCGGTGGCAGCGATCCCTGGCCTGGAAGAACTCAACATCGGTCATTCGATCGTGGCCCGGGCCTTGGCGGTCGGTCTGACCCAGGCGGTGCGGGAAATGCGGCTCCTGATTCAGAATCCGCGACGGGATGCGCTTTTCGGCGGTCCTGCTAACGGCTTGACGCCCCCTTCCTGACTCCTGCCCCACCCCCATGACGCGTTATCACTACGTTGCTGCCAGTGAAGCCTTCCTCACCGTGGAGGAGCCCCTGGAGGAGGTGTTGCGTGAGCGGGTGCGCCACTACGGCGAACAGCAGCAAGCCATCGACTTTTGGTTGGTGCGGCGACCCCAGTTTTTAGAGGCGCCCGAACTGACCGCCCAGTCCAATTCCGTACCCAGGCCCGCCGCCGCCGTGATTTCGACGGATGAACGCTTCATCACCTTTCTGAAGTTGCGCCTCGAGTACGTGCGCCAAGGTTCGTTTGACGCCCCCTCAGCTTCGATCCCTGACCCCCTGGCTAGCCAGGTGTTGCCGGTCTGAGCACTTCAAGGTTCAGAAAAGTCCCAGGAACCGTTTCCGTTCGCCTGGCCCATCGCTGGAAGCTTGACCTTTGCCTTGGCCGCCATCCTGGTGGTAACGCGGTTTGTTATCCCCAATCGTCAGGACAGCTTCTTTATTTTTCCACCAGATCCAATCACGGATGGGTGGGGTATGGCGCAGATCCTCCCGGTCCAGGCCCAGCCCCAAACGGGAGGAGGCATCCACCAACACATCCAGCATTTCCTCGCCATCGCGGCAGCGGGCCAGGGCTTCGTTGGTGCGGCGGGCGCCATTGAGGGCTTTGACCAGGAGGGCGATGCGACGGCCAGTGGGAAGGCTGCGGGGATCGACGGAACCAGCCCCACCTTTGTCGTCTGACCCCATCCTGGCTCTCTATTTTTGATAGACAACGCTACCAGTACCGCCCAGTTCCAGTAGGGCCAGGGTCAAATCTTGCAACCGTTCCCGGCCGGCGGCCCTGCAGGGGCTGACAGATGGGGGGGGGGCGCGCAAGACTGTTTGGGCTTGACCCTCCTGCCTTCGCTTCCCAAACCGATGCGTCACTGGGTCATTGCGGACGTCCATGGTTGTCATGCTGCTTTGCAGGCTCTGCTGGCGCTTCTGCCTGATGGCGATCGGGTGGTCTTTTGTGGTGATGTGATCAATCGGGGTCCCGCCGTCGCCGCCACCATGCAAACGGTCTGGTCCTTGGTGGAGCGGGGACGGGCGGTCTGGTTGATGGGGAACCACGAAAATGGCCTTGTCAGGGCCCTGAATCGCCCCGAGCTGCTGTCTAGGCACACCCTGGAGGCTTGTGAGACGTACCGCCAGCTGGGGGATTCCCTCTGTCGGCTCTGGAAGTCTCGGTTGGCGGCCCTGCCCCTGGCGTACTGGGGCCAGGGCTGGGTGGCGACCCACGCTGGGTTTGATCCCCACACTTGGCAACCGGACCTGACCATTCGCCTGCCGTTCTGGAACGCTTACGACCACCGCTTCGGCGAGGTGATCGTGGGCCACACCCCTGGTCCTGGCATCCGTCGCCTCGGCGCCATCGTCTTGATTGACACGGGTGCCTGCTACGGCGGCCAACTCACCGCCTATTGTCCCGAAACCGGTTTGACCGTGAGCGTTCCGGGGGAAACCGTTGCCAGCCAACGGCCTTCCCTCACCTCGGGTTTGAGGGCACGATGAGGGGACTGGTCTCGCCTTGCTGACAATTTACCGAGGCAATCGGGCCGACCAACTGGCCCAATTGCTCGCGGCCCAGTTGCGCCTCACGCCCCCGCCCCCCCTTGAAACCGTCCGGGTGGTGGTGAATACCTGGCCCACCAGCCGCTGGCTGGGGGAGCAGTTGGCCACCCACCTGGGCGGGGTGGTGGCCAATGTGCGTTTCCCTTTTCCCGCCAGCACCCTGCGCCAGCTGGTCGACCTAGTGCTGGAGGAAACGGCGGGGGCCGGGGAGGCTGGGGTGCCCCTACCCAGCGGCGGCCAGGACCCCTGGCGCGCCGACCAGTTGGTCTGGGCCGTGCTTGAGGTCTGGCAGGCCCTCGCCAGCGATGAGGTGGCCGCCCCCCTCAACCGCTGGCTGGGGGAGAGGGACCTGGGCGAGCGGTTGGATCTGGCCAGCTGGCAGCTGGCCCGTTCGATCGCCGATGCGTTCGATGACTATGCCCTTTATCGCCCGGAAATGCTGCTGGCCTGGGACCAGGGTCAGGATGTTGATGGCCGCCGCCGACCCCTGGGCGCCAGCCAGTCATGGCAGCCCCACCTCTATCGCCTGCTGCGCCGCAGGCTGGCGCCGCAGCCTTTTGCCCTCAGGGCCATGGCGGCGATGGATCGGTTGCGTCAGCCCCCATCGTCGGCCCTACGCGCCCGCCTGGCCCCTTACGCCGGGGGGCTGCGGTTGTTTGGCCTCAGCAGCCTGGCGCCGGTTCAGGTGCAGTTAATCCAGGCCCTAAGCGCTGTCCTGCCGGTGGATCTCTTTTTGCTGACCCCCTGTCAGGACCTCTGGCAACGCTGCGTTGATCGCCGCCAGCAATTAACCGATGCCCTGGCCCTGAAGGAACCCCTCGATCTGGATTGGTTGCTGCAGGCCCCTGGACTGGAGGCCCGTTTCGGGCGCCTCGGCGCCGAATTTCAGCAATTGCTGGAGGGCACGGGCGAGGCCCTGCTGGCCCGTCAGCAGGAGCTGGATCTGTTTTTTCTGCCGGTCTCGGCCCAGGCCCAGGACGATTCAGGCCAGGTCGACTCAGCCCAGGCCGTGCCGCCCTTGCTGCTCCAGCTGCAGCAGCAGTTGGCCGATGCCACCAACCCCTGCCCCCTGGTGCGTTCGCCGCTGGACACCTCCCTCGAATTCCACGGCTGCCCGGGGCCGCTGCGCCAGGTGCAGATCGTGCGGGATCGGCTGTTGCAGTTGCTGGCGGCAGACCCCAGCCTTGAGCCCCGCGACATCCTGGTGATGACCCCGGCGGTGGACAGCTTCGCGCCATTGCTGGCCTCGGTGTTCGGCGATCGGGAGGCGACCGGGGTGGATCTGCCCTGGCGCCTCACCGACCGCAGCCAGCAGAGTGAGGCGGGGATCGCCCGCACCCTCCTGGGCCTGCTGCGGGTGGCCGGGGATCGCTTCACCGCCACTGCCCTGGAGGGGTTGCTGGAAGCCCAGCCCCTGCGCGGCCGTTTTGGCCTGACGGCCCCCGAGGTGACGGAGCTCAACCAGCTTCTGCAGCGCAGTGGCTTCCGCTGGGGTCTCGATGGCCATGAGCGGGGCGGCGATCCAACCCACAGCCTCGCCTGGGTGATCGACCGCCTGTTGCTCGCCCTGGTGTTGCCGCAAACTCCCGGCTTGGCCCCCGGCGGTGTCGCCCCCGCCGCCAGTGGTGCCGACCTGGAACGGACCGGCCGCTGGTTGCACCTGCTGACCCGGTTGCGCCACTGGCTGGAGCAGCTGCGGCAACCCGGAACCAGCGCCGTCTGGGCGGCTCGGCTGCAGGACCTGTTGCTGGATCTGTTCGGCGACGGCGGCGAAGCGGCCTGGGAATTGCCGCTGCTGCAGGCCGCCATCCATGCCTGGCAGGAGGCCGCTGGCCAGGCCAATCCCCTCGTACTGGAGGCTCCCGTGGTAGCGGCCCTGCTGGATGAGCAGTTGGCCATCGACAGCGGCCGCTTTGGCCACCGCAGCGGCATGCTCACCATCAGCGCCCTCGAGCCGATGCGTGCCATCCCCCACCGCGTCATCGTGCTGATGGGCCTCGACGCCGATCTGTTCCCCCGCCAGCGCAACCGGCCGGCCTTTCACCTGATGGAGCAGCAGCGGCTGCTGGGGGATCCCCACCCGGCCGACCAGGACCGATACGTCCTGATGGAAGCCCTGCTTTCGGCCCGGGACCATCTGCTGATCACCTGGAGCTGCCGGGATGAACGCAAGGGCGAGGAACGGCCCCCCTCGGCCCCGGTGCGCCAGTGGGTGCAATGGCTCCAGGCGCAATTAGGGGCCCAGGCCGAGGGCCTCGAGATCGTCCACGCCGCCAACCCCCTCGATCGGCGTAATTTCCTGCCCCAGGGCGATCTTTCCCCCGCCAGCTGCGACCGTCGCCTGCTGGCCGCTCGCCAGATGCTGGAGCAGCAGCCCCCGCCGATCCAACCCTGGGCGGCCGGGCCCATGCCCGAGACCCCTCCCCAGGCCACCCCGCCGCCGGGCCGGCCGGCCCAGGGCCCCTCCCGGCCTGAAACCCAGCCGCAAGAAGGGGCCCAGGAGTGTTTTGAGGCCCTGCGCCAGTGGCTGATGGCCCCCCAGAAGACCTGGTTGCGCGAACTGGGTCTGCGGCCGGCGGAGTGGGCGCGACCCATCGAAAACCTGGAACCCCTGACCCTGCCGGAGCGGCAGCGGTCCGCCTTGCTGCGTCAGGGGCTGGCGGTGGAAGGCCCCATGGCTGGGGGGCCAGGGGCGACGGAGGATTGGCTGCTCTGGTGTCGCGGCACCGGCCAGCTGCCCCCCCGTGGGGGCGGAGAACTGGAAGCCCGTACCTTGCAACGTCGCTGGCAGACCCTGCAGGACGCCAGGGCGGCCTTTGGCCCCCCCCACTGCGAACCGCTGGCCTGGCGGGACTGGCAGGCGGCGCCCCAGTGGCAAGGAGACACTCTGGTGGTTTGCCACGCTGCTAAGGCCACCACGGCCCAATTTGTCGATCTTTGGCTGCAGCTGGTCCTGGCGGCCGCCTGCGCCGCTTCGCCGCGCCAGGGGGTAGTGATCGCCCGCGACAGCCACGATGGGTTCGCCGCCGTCCGGACCCTGCGGCCCCCGGATGGCGCCGCCGCCCGGCAGGAGCTGGAGCGGTTGGAGGCCCTTGCCCAAAGGGGAAGGCAGGTGTGCTGGCCGGTGCCGCCCGATACGGGTTGGGCCTGGGTGAGCCATGAGCAGACCAGGCCCGGCAGTGGCGAAGCCCATGGGGCGGCGGCCTGGGAGGGCCATGGGCGCCTGAGGGGCGAACGGCTGCGGGAAGAGATGGTGGTCTGTTTTGGCGCCGATCTGCCCGCCGGCCGTTTGATCGATGGGGCCTTTGGCCCCTTGGCCACCGAGCTCTACGGCCCGATCCTGGCCGCCACGGTGTAGCCAATGGTGACGCCGTGAGTCCCCGCTTGCAGCCCTTTGAGGCCAACAGCTTTCCCCTCGATTGCGGCATTCGGCTGCTGGAGGCGAGTGCCGGCACCGGCAAGACCTTTGCCCTGGCCCACCTGGTGTTGCGCCTGGTGACGGAGGAGGGCCTCAGCCTGCGCCGGTTGTTGGTGGTCACGTACACGGAGGCGGCCGCTGCGGAGCTGCGCGATCGCATCGGTCGGCGGCTGCAGGAGGCCTTGGCCGCCCTGGAAGGGGGCCAGCGGGCCTTCCAGGCCCCCCCAGATCCGCCCCAAAATGCGGCCAGCGTCGATCCCGTGCTGCGGGAGTGGTTGGAGCGGTTGCCCCAGCAGGGTGCCTGGCCCGTGGATCGCCTGCGGGGACTGCTGTTGTTGGCCCTCGAAGAGCTCGATGGGGCCGACATCACCACCATCCATGGTTTTTGCCGCCGCACCCTGGAGCGCCAGTCGTTGGAGGCCGGCTGCTCTCCCCAGCAACGGCTGGAGGTGGATGCCAGCTGCCTGATCGAAGAGGTGGTGCATGACTACTGGCAGCGGCAGGTGTTGCCCCTGCCCGCCCCTGGCCTGGCGGGTCTGGGGGCCTGCGGTGTCAGCCCTGAAGCCCTCGCCTCCCTGCTGCTGCGCCTCGACGGCGATCCGGCCCTGGCGCTGGATCCCCTGCCCGCCGGTCTCGACCTGGAGGTGCCCTTCGCCGACCAGTGGCCCGCCCTCTGGCAACGCTGCTGGAGCCTGTTTCGTGCGGAGTGGGAGCGGGCGAGTGAAGCCCTGCAAAATGATTTCGAGGCCGTCGCCGAGCAATGGCACAGCGCCACCGGTGCCAAAACCGGGGTGTATTCACGGCGATTCCGTAATGGCGGACCCCGAGCCAAAGTGGAGGCCTGGTTGGCCCAGGCCGAAGCGGCGGCCGCCGCAGGTGATTACGAGGCGGTGCTGCAGCAGAAGTCCCTCACCGACATCTTCCATCCCGGGGCCTTCAGTCGTCAGGCCCGCAAGGCCGAGGGCCATGGGCCGATTCCCAGCCTGCCCCAGCGGCCCCTGATGGAGGCCGTTGCGGCCCTGGTGGATGGCCCGGCGGAGGCGTTGCTGGCCCACGCCTGCCATTGGAGTCGGCGCGAGTTGCGCCAGCGCCGGGAGCGGGGCGGGGCGACCAGCTTTGCCGGGTTGTTGGAGGCCCTTGATCCGGGGGAGGAGACCCCTGGGGAGCGCACCCCCCTCCTGGCCGCGGTGGCGGCCCGCTACGACGCGGCCCTGATCGATGAATTTCAGGACACCGATCCGATCCAGTGGCGCATCCTGCGCCAGGCCTTTGGAGCTGGGGCGGGGGCGTTGTACGAACTCGATGAAAATCGCCGCTCGACGGCGGCCTTGATCGACGGGCTCAACCGCCTCATGGCGCCCGGATTGGTGCGCTCGGGCCTGGAGGTGCCACCGGTGCTGGCCCGGGCCGACCGTTCCGGCCCGCCGGGGCCGGCGATCGAGTTGCTCTGGCTCGGACCCAGGCTGGAGGAGCCCAAGGGCCATCAGCCCGGGGGCACGAAGCCCGGGGTCAAGCAGCCCAGCCGCACCGAATGGGAAGGGCTTTTGCCCGGCCTGATCGCCGGGGCCACCGCCGATCTGCTGGCCCGCCAACCCCTGTTGTGCCAGGGCGGCCAATCACGCCCCTTGGCCCCGGAGGATCTCTGTCTCCTGGTCAGCCGGCACCGCCAGGCGGAAGCCCTGCGGGAGGCCCTCCAGCTCCAGGGCATTGCCTCGCGACTGGTCAGCCAGGCGGATGTGTTCGCCACGGCGGGGGCCACCCTGTTGCAGCGCTTCCTGGATGCCCTGGCCGATCCGGCCGATCCCAATGCCTTGCGGCTGCTGGCGGCCTCGCCCCTGATGGGTTGGAGCGCCCGCACCGTTCAGTCGGCGGATCCCGGCCGTTGGAGCGCCCTGGCGGGCCGGCTGCAGGCCCTCGCCGCTGGCCTGGAGCGCCGCGGCCTGCTGGGGGTGCTGGCGGACCTGCTCGGCAGTGACAACTTGGCCCGGCTGTCGGGGGGGGGAGGCCGTTCCCTGGCGGATCTGGAACAGGTGGCGGGGCTGGTGGAACGCCAGCGCCATGCCGAAGGCCTGGGGCCCGCCGCCCTGGCCGATTGGCTGCGGCGGCTCCGCCACAGCGACGATCGACCCCTGCCGGAGGACCACCAGGCCAATAGCGATCGCATCGACGGCGCCGTGGCTGTCGTCACCATTCACCGCAGCAAGGGTCTGCAGTTTCCTGTGGTCATCTGCCCCTATCTCTGGCAGGCCCCCGGCACCAGCCGCGGCGGCGGGGCTCCCCTGGGCTGCCGTTGGCTGCCCCCGAACGCGGCCCAACCCCACCTCGATCTGCACCTGGATCCCCACTGGGGCGTGGGATATGCCGCCCGCACCCAGGAGCGTGCTGCCGAACAGGCCGAGGCCGAGCGCCTGGCCTATGTGGCCATGACCCGGGCCGAACACCTGCTGGTGCTGGCCTGGGGGCCGGTGGCCCAGCAGGGGGCCAGTCCCCTGGTGCCCTGGTTGTTCCCCGAAGAGCGACGGGCGGACCCCGACCACGACCCCCTTGAGGGGGTGTCCGCCCTGGAGTGGCGGGGGCGACTGGAGCAGCAACTGGCCCAAAGGGCCCTGCCCGCCCGCCTGATCGATCCGCCCCCTTCCCCAGGCGAGGTCCGTTCCGGGGGGGACCATGGGGCGCCCCCCCTGGCCCTCGGTCCCGTGCCGCTGCGCCCCTTCGATCGCCGCTGGGGGCGGGCCAGCTACACCGCCTGGACCCACGGGGCCCCCGAGCCGGGCCGGCCCCTCCTGGCGGCCGGGGTAGCCCTGCCCCCCCAATCCCTCGACGAGGGCCGCGACACCCTGGACCCCAGCGCCGAGCTGGAGGAGACCCTTGTGGCCGGGGTGACCCCAGCCACGCAGCCGGTCCCTGGCCCCCAGTGGCCGGACCACGGCCCCCTGGCGGACTTTCCCCGGGGGGCCGCCGCCGGCGATTGCCTGCACCGCATTCTGGAGGGTCTGGACTACAGCATCCCTTGGCAGGTGGACGCGGTCGGGGAGCAGGTGCAGGCGGAACTGCGCCGGGCGGGGTTGGCCTCCCAACCCCTGGAGCCCCTGTTGGCGGGGTTGGAGCAGGTGCGTCTCACCCCCTTCGGGGGGCCGCTTGGGGGCCTGCGGCTGGCGGATCTGGCGGCGGGCCAGTGGCTCAACGAGATGAATTTTGATCTCACCCTGGGTTCGGCGAAGGCCGAGGCCCTCGCCGCCGCCTTCGCCGACCACCCCGGTGGGCCCTTCGGGGCCGAATACGCCAATCGGGTGGCGCAGTTACCGATTGCCAGCCGGGGTTTCCTCACCGGCTCCATCGACCTGCTCTTCCAGGCCCCCGATCCGGCCGGAAGGGGGCGCTGGTGGGTGCTCGATTGGAAGAGCAATTGGTTGGGACGCCGGGACAGCACCGGCCGGCCGCTGGCCTGTGGGCCCAGCGATTACGACAGCGGGGCGATGGCCACCTTGATGGCCGCCAACCACTATCCGCTGCAGGCCCATCTCTATCTGGTGGCCCTGCATCGCTATCTGGGCTGGCGTTGTCCCGACTATCAGCCCGAGCGGGATCTGGGCGGTTACGTCTATGTCTTCCTGCGTGGCGCCCCTGGCCCCGTGGCGCCCCAGGATTGGGCGGCCGGAGTCCCAGGCGGCCCCGAAATCCCCGGCATGGTGGTTGAGTTCCCCCCCCTGGGGCGCCTGCTGGCCCTTGATGGCGCCCTGGCGGCGCCGGAGGGCAGGCCCGTGGTCAGCGAGGCGATTGCGGCGTTGACCCTCGCCTTGGCGGCCGGGGAACTGGAGTGCCCCCTTCCCCTGCCGCAGGGCCCCGGATCGGTCAATGCCGATGGGCCCGTCACCCTGGCCCGTCTGCAGCGGTCCGCCCTGGTCCAGGCCAGCGACAGCCCCCTTGTGCTGGAGGGCCAGCGGCTGGGTTGGCGCCGCTGGCAACAGCGCTTGCAGCAGGTGCTTGATGCCCTGGTTGAAAGGGCCCAGGCCCCACCGCCGGCCTGGCCGGCCGCGGCAGGGGAGCCGGCGGCAACGGCGGCGGGGGAGCCTGCCGAAGATGAACCCTCAGCAGGAGAGCCCGCGCCAGTAGCGGGGACCCTGGCCGCGGCAACTTCTGCTGCTCCCCTCGATGGGCAGCAGCGACGGGCGGTTGGGACGGTGTTGGCCAGGGGCATGGTGCTGCTGGAGGGGGGGCCGGGAACGGGCAAAACCAGCACCGTTGCCGCCATGATCAGGGCGGTGCAGGAGCATTGC
>JAPLIF010000202.1 GCA_026389255.1 Cyanobacteriota bacterium | reverse complement strand
CACCGCCAGGGCATCGAGCACCTCATGGGCGAGCATCACGCCCCGCAGCGGCCGGGCGGCCAGCTCCTGCCAGTCGCACCAACGCACCGGCCGGGGCGCCCCGGCCAGCCGTTGCTGCTGGCGCGCGGCCATGCCGCCATTGGGTTCCACCAGCACCAGTTCTAGCCGTGCAGCCAGCCCGGGCCAGCCGACCGCCAGGGCATCCGCAAGCTGGCGGGCCAGATCGCCCTCGCCCGGACCGGTCTCGACCAGGGCGAGGGGACCGGGCCCCAACGCCTGCAACCATTCGGCCAGCTGGGGGGCCAGCAGCTCCCCAAAGGCGGGGCCCAGGGAGGGGGAGGTGGCGAAATCCCCCCGGGGTCCCACCCGCAGGCGGCCGCTGCCATAGGCGCCGTGGCTTGGATCATGGAGCGCCCATTGCATGAAGGTACGAAACGGCACCGCCCCCCCAGCCGCCTGCAACCGCTGGACCAACCAGCCAGGCGCCACGGTGGGTTCGGGACCCTGGCGGCCCTCAGAAGACGGCGAAGAAGGCGGGAAAGGACCCATCAGCACACGGTCGGAGCCAAGAGTAAGGAGAATGCTGCCCGACGCTGCGTTGAAGCCATGGCAAATACCCTGGGCCGCTGTTGGCCCCAGTGGCCCCTGCGCCTGGCGGCGATGCTGCTGTTGCTCCTAGGGCTGCTGCTGCCAGCGGGGGCACCGGCCTGGGCCTACGACAACCCCGACCTGCTGCCCGACCACGCCACCACGGTGATCGATCTCGCTCGCATCCTGACGGACGGGCAACGCAGCAGCCTGGAAACCGAACTCGATGGGTTTGAACAGAGCAGCGGCTGGAAGTTACGGGTGCTGACCCAGTACGACCGCACCCCAGGCCAGGCGGTAAAAGACTTCTGGAAGCTGGACGAGCGCAGCCTGCTGCTGGTGGCGGATGAACGGGGCGGCAACCTGCTCAATTTCAACGTCGGCGATGCCCTCTTCGCCCTGATGCCGCGCACCTTCTGGGTCGAACTCCAGACCCGCTATGGCAACCAGTACTACGTGCGTGACCATGGCCGCGACGGGGCCATCCTGGATGCCCTGCATTCGGTGCAGGGCTGTCTGGAGCAGGGGGGGTGCCAGGTGGTGCCGGGCCTGCCCACCGAACAGTGGGTGTTGACCCTGTGCACGTCGATTCTGGGGGGCCTGATCGTGGGCTTTGCCGCCTATCCCCGCCAAAGCGATCGGCGCATCGAATGGGGCTGGGTGCTGCTGCTTTCACCCCTCTGGGTGATCCTCTTTGGCATCTTTGGTGTGGCGCCGATCGTGACCCGCACCAACGACTGGCTGCCCCTGGCCCGTAACGCCCTCGGCTTTGGCGGGGCTGCGGTGGTGGCCTACCTGTTGGCCCAACAAATTCTGATCCGGCCCCCGACCCAGGACCGTCCTGGAAGTTGAAAGGCCAAAACCCGCCCCCCTGGTCTGAGAGGGGGGCGGGTTTTTGACTGGAGCCATGCAACCTGGAGGCCGTTCAGGGGTTGACGCCCGTATCAGCAGCACTGATGCCGTTGAGGCGACAGCTGAGGGAATCATCCCGGCAGGTCTGGGCGGAAGGACGCACGGCGACCCGCTCCCAGGGACCCTGACCGCCACCGGCGCGAATCTGGCTGAGGTTGTCGTCGTAAAAACTTTTCAGCTCTTCGAAGCGCTTGACGGGCTGCCCGTAGAAGCTGCCCCCCTGGAGGGTGGGGAAAGAGGCCCACTCGGGCGACAGCAGGGCGGCCAGCTCGGGTGTCATTTCACCGCGATCAGCCAGGGGCAGGGCCCCGCGCCGCTGGATCAGGAATAGGGCCGCTTGGTCCTGGGCTTGGGGATGGAAGCCCCGCAGGCCAAGGGTGCGGGAGGCCATGGCCCAGGTGAAGGGCATGAACTGATAAGCACCGGCGGCGGCGCTGGCGTAGCGGCTGGAATACATCACCCGATTGGGGTGATATTCAAGGGACGGCGTCAGGGAACCGCCGAACATGACGCGATATCCGACTTCGTGACCTTGGGCCCAAGTGCCTTCGGCGAAGCGAATGGTGTTGAGGAGGGCCCGCCTCTCGGCGGTGAGGGCGTAGCTGAGCGGAACCTCAGGCAGGGGGGGCAGCAGGGCCACCTGGGAAAAGGGACGGCGGGCCGGGGTCAGATTCCATTCACCGGAAACTTCACTAGCAAAGACTGGCCCGGAAAACAGCAGGCCAGCAGCAGAAATGAGCAGGCAGGCCAGGCGGGAGCGCTGGTTAATCGGCAAAACAGATTCACGCAAGAGGACGTTCCGACGCCTGAAAACCGGTGAGGAGGCAGAAGGGGTCGGATTTCAAATCGAGCTCGGGGGGAGAAAGCACCAGAGGAAGGGGAGTGCTAAGGGGCTTTTCCCTTGCAAAGCAACGCTCGAGAGGTCGTACAGCAATCAAAGAAAGGATGCGCCAATTTGCCTAACAATCTCCATGAAGGCCATCTTGACAGTGACGGTCACACAAGTGTCCACTTGTATCAAGAATCACCTCGAAGCTGGAAATCACTGTGATCAAGCGGAATTTGCAGGGTTTATTACACAGAGTTATTAAACTTGGGGCTCTCAATGATAGGTATCTCTGATCTCCCCTCCGCCAGGGCCACCAGAGCCGACGCCGCCCTCGCGGCCCCATCCAGGGGCAGGGGGCCCTCCTGGGGGGGGATCAGGGGTTGATCCAGCTGCCAGTCCCCGGCATAGAAGGCCGATTGACTCAGGCAACGGTGGTGGGCATGGCGGCGCAGATCCCTCTCCAGCACCACCGCTTCGGCAAAACCACGGCGCTCGACCACGTGCAGGCCCACCCCCTGGCTGAGGGCCTCACAGAAGCTGCTGAAACCGGGCTTGGTGATCATGCGACCCACGAGGGGCATCACATCCAACGGGCGGCAATCGGCGGGCAGGACCCGGCCGTTGCTGACGGTGGCCAGGCCGGGATCGGGCCCGATGAACACATGGCCGGGCCACCGACTGAGGGCGGCCGGATCGATGGCCAGCCCCAGGCCGCCAAAACACAGCAGCAC